>JANMHD010000557.1:0-3419 GCA_031374985.1 Coleofasciculaceae cyanobacterium OTE_70_metabat_329
CTAGTTTCTACCCGCCGGCTAATTTCTGCTTGGAAATAATTACTATCCCATTGATAGCGAGTTGGTCCAAATAGTTCGATCGGGGTAGTTGCACTGCCATACCACATGGTTCCTGCCACCACAAAGGCAGCAAAGAATACCGCCGCAATACTACTAGAGAGTACTGTCTCAATATTCCCCATGCGGAGGGCTTTGTACAACCGCTCTGGTGGACGGACAGTCAGGTGAAATAGTCCAGCAATAATGCCGACAATTCCCGCAGCAATATGGTGCGCCACTACACCACCGGGGTTAAAGGGGTTAAACCCTTCAGGTCCCCAGGCTGGAGCCACAGGCTGCATACTTCCGGTTAAACCGTAAGGGTCAGAAACCCACATCCCTGGCCCAAATAAACCAGTTTGATGGAAAGCTCCAAAACCAAAACAGAGGAGTCCAGATAGGAATAGATGAATACCAAACATTTTGGGCAAGTCTAAAGCTGGTTCCCCAGTGCGGGGATCCCGGAATAGTTCTAGATCCCAATAGACCCAGTGCCAACAAGCAGCTAAAAATAGTAAACCGGACAGGACAATGTGAGCAGCAGCTACTCCCTCGAAAGACCAAAAGCCAACGTCAGCGGCACTTTCACCGGGAACAATGCTCCAACCACCCCAAGATTTTGTCACTCCTAGTCGAGCCATGAAGGGCAGGACAAACATTCCTTGCCGCCACATGGGGTTGAGAATGGCATCACTGGGGTCAAAAATTGCTAATTCGTACAATGCCATAGATCCAGCCCACCCCGCCACGAGCGCCGTGTGCATAAGATGGACAGAAATTAAGCGCCCCGGATCATTGAGGACGACTGTGTGTACACGATACCAGGGTAGTCCCATTGACTACTCTCCTCCCCTTGAGAATTTAGTTTACTTAATTTGCCCTGTGCCTCAGATAATTTTTCTTAATACCTGAAGACAGAGTTTTTGATATGTTTGTTTTTTAACCATTATGCAGTCTGTGGGCAAAAATGAGACTGCTTTTAACAAGTGTAAAGGTTTTTGAGAAAAGATTAACTAAGCTGGACTGAAAATCTGCGGGTTTTGCTCGATCGCGCTTCTTCTTTACACCTACGCTTCTACAATTAGCCTAAAAATCCCTGTCAGAGTCAAATCTGCTAAACCAGCCAGTGCAAAAACTGGACTACCTTAAACTAAAGGATTATTTTTCACCTCTAGAGTAGAAGCATATAGAACTTAGGTAATGGTAGTCATGAATAGTAAAGCATTAGCAAGTACTCTGCGCCCCGCACGCCATTACTTGTGCCATTACTTTACATCCCTACTACAGAAACATACTAATGTGTAAGTTTTAAAATAGTCTCTTTGCCCTAAGGTTTTTCTGCAATGATCAATAAATTCCGCTCGATATCTAACCTCTTTCGCCGTCTCCTGCAACGATTTTTCCGAAAATCCAGCACCTTCAACCGACAACCGCTGAATGGTGGCAGCTTAGTCGTAATTATCTTGATTGATATTTTTATTTTAATTAACGTTTTTTTAGGTTTGCAGGAGATCAGCAATTGGTATCTCAGCCCTAGCGCTACCTACCCTTGCTATAGCCAATGGAAAAACTATCGGGAGAGCAAAGAGGTCGGCAAAGATTACGATATTGTGAATCAAGTAGTAGGGGATTTGCCAGTTGATCCTAATTCTAAAATCCCCAGTCTCCGTAGTAATTACAAACAAACTGAAGTGGGACATTTGGGTAAGGTGGATTCTACTTGTCTGAACTTTGCGGATTTGCAAGATGCTCTGCGCACCCCGGCAAATCAAAAAAATATTGTGGCGATCGATACGAAGCTAACTAAAATTACCCAGCTTGAAGATAGTAATCGAAGTATCCGCCAACAGTACGATTCCACCCTTCTAGAAAGAGTAGCGGGTCAAGCCCCAAACCAATCAATCAACAATGTGAGTGCGGAAAAAGCAAAGCAGACCTTAGATGCTAATAACGCCAGCATTAATCAACTAAAACAGGAAGTTAGCGATCTGAAAAAGACGCTCCTTGCTCAACCGCAGGTCATCACTCTCTTAAGCCGCCTCCAAGATAGTAATGCTTTTGGGGCGATCGAAAAAGCTCATAATCATGCAGCATTTTGGTATCCCAGTATCCAGCTAGTTTTCCAAGCCCTATTTTTGGTGCCATTGATCTTGCTCTTTATTACAGTGCATCGCTTTGCTGTCCGTAAGAATTATGGTTTAGTGGCTTTAATTAGCTGGCATTTGTTGATTATTTCAGTCATCCCGGCCTTTTTAAAGCTGTTTGAATTTTTGCAAGTAGGAACATTGGTACAGTGGTTAGCCGAAGCGATCGCCAACTTCTTTGGGGGCTTACTATTTTTAATTTCCTATGTCCGCATCCTATTAATTCCTTTGGCTGGTTTTGGGTTGATCAAACTAATTCAAAGAGCTACTAAGTCGGGAGGAAATCCGCAACTGCAAGCAGCAACTCGAATTTTGGAGTCTCGTTGTCTGAATTGCGCTAAAAAAATTCGCCCTGACGATGCCCATTGTTATCACTGTGGTTATCAACAATATGCCGAATGTCCCAATTGCCATACCATGACTCATCAACATATGCCCCATTGCACTCACTGTGGTACTGAGACGCATTTTGATCCCAATCTGATCCGACTATCAGCGAGGGAATCTCGATCGAGTCATGGCTAATTCTCGCAAATCTTCCTGACCAGTCTAGGTAATACAAGTATTAGGTAATCAGTAGATGCACCCTGATTATAGAGACCCGCGACTTAGTTGTGGGTCTTTTATTTTTGGCTAGGGTTAGGGAGCAGGTGCTGTTGAATCTCTTGCTGCACCGCTTCTTGGGGCTGATCTCCATTAATAGTTAATAATCGATCGTGCCAGCCGTAATATTCCAAGATAGGCAGGGTACGCTCTTGAAATAGTTGTAGGCGGCGTTCAAGGATATCTGGTTGGTCATCAGGGAGCGATCGGGCTAGGGAACGACTGACCATAACTGAATCTGGAACTTTGAGATAAATTGCCCAGTTAAGTTGCTGATGCAGTTCTTCTAAAAGAAAATCTAATTCTTCCGCCTGAAAAGCTGTACGAGGATAGCCTTCTAATAACCAACCAGCCCTAACATCTGCTTGTAGTAGCCGCTGCTGAATAAAGGTAATCATAATCTGGTCAGGGATCAATTCTCCCTGTTCTACATAGGCTTGAGCTTGCTTTCCTAGGGGTGAATTTTGGGCGATCGCTTGACGGAGAATTTCCCCTACAGAAATTAAGGGGATTTGTAGATGTGTACATAATAGATGTGCCTGAGTACTTTTCCCTGCCCCTGCACCACCAAGAATTAATAGCCGCATAAGTTTTTATTAATCACTAGAAAATCAACATCCTAACATAGGCGAC
>JANMHD010000424.1:0-2183 GCA_031374985.1 Coleofasciculaceae cyanobacterium OTE_70_metabat_329
TACAAAGTTCAGACCCGATCGCTCATGCTATAGGTGTAGAAATGCAACAAAATCTAGAATCAAAAGGGTATGAACCCACGGGGCTAGCCCCGGCAGTTATTCCGCCCCAAGGGGCGGGGTATTTACCCAAGAGTGAATAAAATAAGTAATATTAGTTCGGGTTAAGCAGAATCCAGCAAAGTCACATTAGCATGGAGATTTAGAGGCTTTTCTTCCCGCTTATCTGAACACAAATTGCTGTAAAAGAGCAATCAGCCTGGCTTACCAACCTTTGCTAAAGCGCTCATCTACAATTATTATGATTCACAAACCCAGCGAACCACCAATTTCCTACCTGCTTCAGTAGTCCCATCCGTAGTACACTACAAAAAAAGTTAGTGCTATAAACATTCGTCTTAAGCACAGGGAAGATGTTCCGACCAAGGCGCATCTCTTGCCCCAAATTATTATTTCAGCACTACAAAAAAGGAGTTATCTATGGATTTAACCCGTATTCCCCCCCAGCCTAAGCCCGGATTGATTAATGTATTGATTGAAATTCCCGCCGGCAGTAAAAATAAATACGAATTTGATAAAGACTTGAATGCTTTTGCCCTCGATCGTGTCCTCTACGCTTCAGTGCAGTATCCCTGGGACTACGGTTTCATCCCAAATACTCTTGCCGATGACGGCGACCCCCTAGATGGCATGGTAATCATGGATGAGCCGACCTTTCCCGGCTGTGTGATTGCGGCTCGTCCTATAGGAATGCTAGAAATGATCGATGGGGGCGATCGAGATGAAAAAATTCTCTGTGTACCAGACAAAGATCCACGATATAGTCATGTAAAATCTTTAAAAGATATTCCGCAGCACCGCCTAGAGGAAATTGCCGAATTTTTCCGCACCTACAAAAATCTAGAGAAAAAAGAAACTAAAATTCTCGGCTGGCAAGATGTTGATCAAGTCATGCCCCTAGTCGAAAAGTGCATTAAAGCTGGAAATAAATGATCTAGAGAGAATATAAATAGCTGAGTTGTGACCCAACTCACAAAAGGGCAACTATACTAGAGTTTATGATTTAAATATATTTAGGGTTTTTACAGATTTTTAAAGATTGTAATTACTGCCATCCTAGGGAAATGTAATCTACCACTTCCTAAATATTACTAAATGATCATAGAAACGCTATAGTTGCCTGAATTAAATACAATCATGTGTAAATCTAGTAGGAGAGTGTTGCGTAGGGAGTATTTTTAGGCCAAATTCTTGGGATTGGCTCAAAGTTCCAGAAATAGCCAATGTAGCTATAAATTGAATTCTACATAAAAACAGATTAGTGTAGTTTGATTTTCAGTAGTATCATTTAGAGAAAATACATAAACTCTATTAACTTTGGCTCCCCAGACTAATATAAACAATATTCAAGCTCAAAGATACCTAGTAATTAAGATGTTATGACAAGTAACACCACCGCCACCACTGATTTTATTATCCAATTTTGGGGAGTCCGTGATGGCATATCTACACCGGGCAAGGATACCGTTCGCTACGGGGGAAATACCCCTTGTGTAGAAATGTGTTTAGGAACTAAACGCCTAATTTTCGATGGAGGTAGTGGTTTGCGGGTTTTGGGGAATCATCTCCTACGTCAAATGCCTGTAGAAGCACATATATTTTTCAGCAACTGTCACTGGGATCGCCTGCAAGGTTTTCCATTCTTTGTGCCTGCTTTTATTCCTATCAATCATTTTCATCTTTATGGTGCTCCTACAGCTGAGGGGGAGTCGATGCAACAAAGATTATCTAACCAAATGTTGCCTCCCAATTTTCCTGTACCCATTCAAGTTATGGGTGCGAAACTAGAGTTTCATCAAATCACTCCAAATAATCAAGTTTTTTTAGATGATATTGTAATCAAGACTAGCTATCTTAATCATGGTCAGCGCTCCCTCGGCTATCGCATCACTTGGCGGGGTTGTAGCGTAGTTTATGCCACTGCGCCAGACGAATATATAGGTCATGAAGATTTTCGAGAATTAATTAAAGATACAGATTTACTAATTCTTGCTGCGCCACGGTCAGTTAAACAAGAAATTTCTTTCACAGATATAGAATCTCTATGGTTAGAGAGAGTAAGGTTAGCTAAGGCATCAGGGGTCAAAGCTCTGGTGCTTTCTAATTACGATCCAGAGTATGACGAT
>JANMHD010000587.1:0-2895 GCA_031374985.1 Coleofasciculaceae cyanobacterium OTE_70_metabat_329
GATTAATCTCTCCGACCTTTTAACAAATAAAACAGAAATACTATATTCTCTTTATATAAATAATGATGATGATCTGTATGATATATTGATAGAGGCACTCTCTGAAAACAAAGAAGTAGTGTTTGCGGTTCTCTACAATGACTCGATCAATAATCAACAGCTTGAAGATATTACTACGCAAACTAATCAGACGATAATTGGTACTCAAATTAATCAATATGGATATGGTGATAATTCTGGAGGTGATCTAGTTAAAGGTGACAAATTAATTAGTAATCTTGATGAAATCTCCTAATGTTAGATTAGTTAACATATTTATTGATGCAAAGTATATGCCTAGAACGCTAGAAAAACTTGTTCTCTTAGACATTGTTGCTCTCAAAGAATCTTTACCAGAGCATCACCTATTGCCGGGGCAGGTGGGTACGATCGTTGAACTTCTCGCCCCCGATGTCTATGAAGTAGACTTCAGCGATGATCAAGGTCAAACCTACGCCATGCTTCCCCTCCACACCAGCCAACTCCTAAAACTCCATTACACCCCCACAAATCCCCCAAAATAGGAAAACACTATGACTACAAACATTCATCAACATGGTTCGGGTGACAACTTCGCAGGCGATAAAGTCATGGTTGACAAGATCGGCACTCAGATCAACAACACAACAGAAATACTCCAAATTATCAACGACTTACGTCAAACTGCTGCCCAATTCCCTCCAGATATCCAAGAAGGAATCATCATTGATATTGACGACGTAGAAACAGAGATTAAAAAGCCGGAAAATAAGCGCAACCGCCCCAGACTTAAAAAATGCCTAGCCGCCTTGATAGCTGCTGCCACATTTGCAGGAGGTGCGATCAATCCCAGTATGGATTTTGCTGATAAGGCTGTAGATTTTGCTGACAAGGTTGTAGAGTTAAGCGACAAAATAGGCATAGAGCTAAAATTGCCCTCTGCTCCTTAGTTTTTAAAGAAGTCAAGAATATTAATATAGCCCAGTGATACTATAGATTTGCTGACTTATGTAGAGAATTTGGAGATAGCGATCGCGGCGACTATAGCGAATAGTGCGATCGCTTGGGTCAAGAGCAGCTTGCCATGACAACTGGCGAAAGTCTTCCAACAAACTCCCCCGGACTGTAAATAAACGTTGAGTTTCTGTTTTTAGGTCTTGAAGATTTTTCTGAATCTCATCCTCATATCCCCGCAGGCGTAGCTGATTGCTATTAACAAATAAATCCGTCAAATTCCAATTCACCCCAATGCTAAAACCATTAGAAGTTCCATTCCCCCCGCAGACTTGTTGAGTAGATTGACGACGACCACCAAGACAAGGATCCGCACTACCAGAATCTGGAGAATCGCTACTAGAATTAGACCAAGAATAGCCAAGACTTAGATAAGGTAAAGCACTCCGCCAAGCAAAACTCCGAATAATTGATTGTTGCTCCCGTAGCCCCTGCAACAGACGAGAATTTGGCTCCACAGCCCCTAGGTAATCAGCGAGTTTCCTCTGCTCAATGACTTCCAAGCCACCGGGTATCGCTGGCAAAGCCACCTGAGCTTGGAGGCGCTGGATACCGATAAAGGCATCTTGATTTGTGGGGTTAAGTTCATAGGCTCTTTGGTAGTTAGCTAGAGCCTTGGCTAGTTGTTCCCTAGATTCCTCTAAACGACCTAAAAAAATCAGGGGTTCATCGATATTGGGGTTCAAATCCCTTGCCTTCTGGAAAGCTTCATAGCTCCGACTTAGGTACTCAGGGCCAGCATTGAGCATTGCCACCGCCAAGCGTACCTGAAACAAGTAACTGTCGGGTTGTTGCTGGAGTAGCTGAGAGTAGAGATTAACTGCCAAATCAGCATCTCCTTGTATATAAGCGGTGTTTGCCCGTTGCTGCAAATCATTAACCGTAGGATTACGGGCAGGAGTCGGGGTGACTGTTTGGGCAACTAAGGGAATTTCGTTAGTCGCTTGGGCTTTCACTGGAGATAACCAGCTACAGGTTGTGGCAACCAAGAAACAACCAAAGACTCTGCCAAGGGTTCTTCTGGGGTTTTTATCGGAAATTTTGCTACCAAAGAAAATAGAAATACTCATGCAAAATTAATGTTATCTATGCTTTAAAAATCACCAAAATCAACTTTAGTACAGTCCCGTGATGCTGTGAATTTGCTGGGTAATATAGAGAATTTGTAGGTAACGATCGCGGCGGTTATACCGGATAGTACGATCGCTGGGGTTCAGGGCTGCCTGCCATGCCAACTGCCGAAATTCTTCAATCAAACTTCCCCGCGAAGCAAATAGGCGTTGGGTTTCTAGTTGCAAGTTCCGTAGGTTATTAGCAATATCATCTTCATAAGCTCTAGAGCGGAGATTATTCTCATTAAAAAATATATCTCCCAAACTCCAGCCCAAACTCAAACTATAGTTATCGGAATTTCCATAGCTGAAACCTCTCTGGAGGGTGAAATCACAGGTTCCGGCATCCGCACAAAAGACGGGGGCTTGGGGGCTGAGGGAAGTGCTGTCATAACCAGAACGGCTGTAGCCCAAACCCACGCTGGGCAGCAAACTCCGAGCAGACTGACTTTGGACGATGGATTGCTGGGCGCGCAACCCTTGAAGGAGGCGAGAATTTGGCTCTACTGCTGCGATATAGGCTGATAAAGGTCTTCTTTCGATCGCTAGTAAATTTTCTGAAAAAGAGGGTAAAACGGTTTGGGTTTGCAGTCGTTGAGTACCAGCAAAGGCTTCTTGATTCGCAGGATTAAGTTGAAAAGCTCTTTGGTAGTTAGCTAGAGCTTCATTAGATCTTTCAAAGGCCTCATCTATTTTGCCTAAAAATATCCAAGGCTCGACAACATTGGGGTTGAGTTCCTTTGCTTTTTGG
>JANMHD010000007.1:0-16028 GCA_031374985.1 Coleofasciculaceae cyanobacterium OTE_70_metabat_329
TGATTGGATTAACTCTTGTTGGGTGGTTTGGAGATTTTCTAGAGCTTCAGAAAGTTCTTTGGTTCTTTCTTGGACTAGTTGCTCTTTATTATCAAAGGAGGTTTTAAGTTGTCCTGCCATTTGATTGAAAACCTGGGACAAATCTTCTAACTCTGTCACCCCAGCAATATTCACCGTTTGTTCTAGGTTACCGGCGGTAATCTCTTGACTAGCATTCCGTAACTTGAGGATTAAGCCCACAATCCAGCGGCTAGTGAAAATTCCTAGAGCGATCGCTACCCCCAAAGCCAAAATACAAAGCAGGATAGTTGTCTGGTTATTGGCATTGATTTCCCCCATGAAATCCTGTTCAGGAACTACCACCACAATTACCCAATCTAGCCCCCCAGAATTGGTAAAGGGCATCGCTGCGAGTAATTGCTGTTGCTGTTGAAAAGGAAAATTAAGTTGTTGGAGTTGATTGATTGCCCCCAAGCCTCCGGTCTGAGTTTGTAGATAGGTGGCCGTAGCTTGGATCAAAGGAGATTTACTATCTTGGGCGGGGATTAACTTTGCATCCTTCCCTTCCCCAGTCATGATGGGGGTTTTAGTAGAGCTAGCCACCAACTCTCCCTTGCGAGTCATGATAAAAGCAATCCCTGTCTTGCCGATCTGAAGATCTGCTAAAAATTGCTGAAACTGCTCTGATAGCAGCAGATCCACCCCGCACACTCCGACTAGTTCTTTGGTCGAGCTATAGACCGGCTGACTAGCAGTTAAGGCGGGTAACTTAGTATCAAAATCAAAATATACTTCTCCCCAAGTAGGACGGCTAACTTCCACAGCGGTTTTATACCAAGGTCTCTGGCGGGGATCGTACTTGCCAGCGCTTCTTGTGAAAGCCCCCCTTTGCCCTTGACTATCTATGTTAAACAGGTGTAATTCCTGATTAGTTGCTGCACTAGCTAAAGAGGTACCAAATTCCTGCTGGTTAACTCGAAAGGAGCCAAACATCTCGCCTTGTTTGCTCCCACAGTAGAGACCATAGATATAGTTGGATATTTTTAGTTGTTGATACAACAAAGGTAGCGCCCGCCCTTTATCAAAGTCAATCTGTCCTTCCCGGAGAGCGATCGCATTGATTTCATTAAATTGTTCGGGAGTTTGTAGGTAGGTTGCTAGTTCAT
This sequence comes from Coleofasciculaceae cyanobacterium OTE_70_metabat_329, assembly GCA_031374985.1. Lineage (GTDB taxonomy): Bacteria > Cyanobacteriota > Cyanobacteriia > Cyanobacteriales > JAAUUE01 > JAAUUE01. The sequence continues at coordinate 1,167 of JANMHD010000007.1, forward strand.
TCTTAATCCGAATTGCCAATTCTTGGCGGAGTTGAGTCGCTAGGTTGTTCACTCCCTTTTGACCATTCACAAAGGATAAATAGCCCACTAGGCTCACGGCTGTGACAACTTGCACCACAAACGGCACAATTAAAATTGTCGGCAGAGATAAACGACGGGGGAGCGATCGCATAGGCTGGGTTAGCTAAATTAGCATTGTAGGTAAATATAGATATCCCCATTTAAGATACACCTAATCTTAAATAGCTTCAAATAATTTATACCCAAAATTTCCTACTTTTTAGCTATATAGCGAGCTTAAATTCTTTGCTAGATCAAATTTCTTTCAGTAAATAATCTCACCCACCGAAGGCGGGTGAAATCATTCAGGATTACTATAGTCAACTTATGCTACTTATGATTTAGGCTATTTTAAGATTTAATCCTCATCATCCTCAAGGGTTTCATCGTCATCCTCCACATCTAAAGGATTAACCGTATTAGCAGACACCACTGCCCCCTTGTCGAGTTTTTCTCGGACTATGCGATCGATCTCTGCTACTACCTCTGGGCGTTCCTCAAAATATTTAATGGTATTATCTCGACCTTGACCAATGTTTTCCCCGTTGTAGCTATACCAAGCTCCTTTACGGATCACCACATTAGTTTGTTCTGCCAGATCCACTAAGCAACCAATTTGGGAAATTCCCTGCCCAAAAATAATATCAAATTCAGCATTCCGAAAAGGCGGAGCCACTTTATTTTTAGCAACTTTTACCTTGACCCGAATTCCGTATTCTCCTTCGGTTCCTTTCTTCAGGGTCTGAATCCGCCGGATATCTAAACGCACTGAAGCATAGAATTTTAGGGCATTGCCCCCTGTAGTAACATCGGGACTACCGTAAGTGACACCAATTTTCTGGCGTAATTGGTTGAGGAAGATCACCGTACAGCCTGTCTTGCCCATATTTCCAGTGATTTTCCGCAGGGCTTTACTCATCAGTCGGGCTTGCAAACCTACCTGCATATCCCCCATTTCCCCTTCAATTTCTGCCTTAGGAACCAGAGCCGCCACAGAGTCGATCACAATGACATCTACTGCTGCCGATCGCACCAATTGATCCACAATTTCTAGGGCAGATTCTCCATTATCTGGTTGTGCCACTAAAAGATTTTCCACATCTACTCCCAATACGGCAGCATAGGCGGGATCAAGGGCATGTTCCGCATCCACAAAAGCCGCAGTTCCTCCAGCTTTTTGAATTTCTGCTAGGGCATGGAGGGCTAGGGTAGTTTTTCCAGAACTTTCTGGACCGTAGATTTCAATTACTCTCCCCTTAGGCAAACCGCCACCAAGAGCCAAATCTAGTGTAATTGCCCCTGTAGAGATAGTTTCCACTACCATCCGAGTGGCATCCCCTAGGCGCATAATTGCCCCTTTACCAAAACTCCGCTCAATCTGGGTAAGGACTGATTTTAGTGCCTTTTCTTTTGCTGGATCGTTTGCCGCTGTTGCCATAGTTCCCTCAAAATATGATTCTTATGTATCTTAAGATTGTATCAAGGTAGAACCCCCCTAGCCCCCCTTTAAAGGGGGGGTTTTTAAAGCCCCTTCTCAAGGAAAGAATTTTAAATCCCTCTTCTTAAGGCAAGAATCTTCAAAGCCCCCTTCTCAAGGAAAGAATCTTTAAAGCCCCTTCTCAAGAAAAGAATCTTCAAAGCCCCCCTTGAAAGGGGGGTTGGGGGGGTTCTTAAGAAAACCCTTTTCCCAAGAGAGTTGGGGGTTTCTTTTACATAGTTAAATGCTAATGATTGCGTAATTCCCAACCTTGATAATACAATCATACTATAAAAACTATTGAAGTTAGCCGATGGATATTTATGCAGATCAAGCGATCGCTGATGAATTGATGAGTGTAGGCGGGCTTACTGCCTATATTCAGAGCCTATTAGAAGATGATCATCACCTGCAAAGAGTCTGGGTGACAGGGGCGGTTTCTAGTATCAACGCCCATAGAATAGGTTTATTTTTTACCCTCCAAGATCCTGATAATGGGGAACAAATTAACTGTGTAGTTTGGCGATCGCAAGTCCCGAAGCTAACGGTGATGCCCACAGCGGGAGATCAGGTAATTTTATTAGGAACCATGCAAATTTATGCTAAAAGGGGAGAGTATCGCCTCCAAGGATGGCAAGTGTTACCAGCCGGGGAAGGATTACAAGCAATTCGTTACCGTCAACTCAAAGCCAGATTAGCTGCCGAAGGTTTATTTGATCCTGAGCATAAACGTCCCTTACCCCTCCATCCCCAAATTATTGCCGTAGTCACATCCCCTCAGGCAGCAGCTTGGGGAGATATTCAGAAAACCTTAGGGCAGCGCTATCCCGGTTTGCAAGTTTTACTTTCTCCAGCGATCGTTCAAGGAGAAAATGCTCCTGTTTCCATCATGCAAGCGATCTCCCGGATTGCCCAAGATGCCAGGGCTGAGGTAATTATTTTAGCCAGAGGTGGTGGAGCAGTGGAGGATCTGGCCTGTTTTAATGAAGAGTTGGTAGTGAGGGCGATCGCTACTTCTCCCATTCCTGTAGTTACCGGGATTGGTCATGAGCGAGATGAATCCCTTGCAGACTTAGCCGCCGATTACTACGCCCATACCCCCACGGCCGCCGCCTTAACTGTAGTTCCCCGCCTTGCAGACCTAGTGAGCCGCCATCAATATCTAATCAACCAATTGCGATCGACCATCCAACAGAGATTTGCCCAAGAAACAAACCATCTCCAACAACTACAACAGAAATTAGCACCCCAAAGAATCCTACGAGAAATTGCTAGAGAGCGGCAGTTATTAGACCAGCAAAAACAGCAATTAGCCTCTGTTACTAAGCAAAAGTTACAGTTAGCTAATAAACATTTAGAGCTACTAAGTCAAAAATTAGCTGTTCTCAATCCCGATCGTATTCTCCAAAGAGGCTATGCCTTAATTCGCGCAGAGTCGGGAACCATTGTCAGAGAGGCAACCCAAGTATCAGTTGGTGAAGAATTAGCGCTGCAACTTGCCCAAGGTTTAGTTACAGCGAAAGTTACTTCTATTCAAACTCTAGAAGATTAAGCACTGTTTTCTTCTGGGGAGTTGCCAACCCATTTAGAATCGCTCTAGCTCACCCTAGCGACGGTTAAGTGACATTAAAATCCGCAGAATATACCAGAACAAGAGGGCTACAGAAGCAAATAACTCTAGGGATGCTGCCACGTATTGTTCTGTAGAGAAATGATGAATGATATTCGAGGTATCGTAAAGAATTGCTGCCCCGGCAAAGACAACCATTGCTAGAGAAAACCATAGCCCCAGACTAAAGTTAAACAGAACACTACACAAGATCACTCCCAAAATCAGAAATCCTCCCATGGTCAAAGCACCCCGGAGAAAGGAAAAATCTTTGTTGGTAGTGAAAGCGATCGCCGTTAGACCAGCAAACAAAGCCCCGGTTAAGACTACCGCATTAGGCAAGACCGAAGGCCCAGAAAAGTTAATGGCTATAAACAATAAGGGAACAAAAATAATTGCTTCAGCAACTACATAAAGCCCTAATCCTATATATTGACTTTGAAGGGAAGAGGTTCTAGAGGCTAGAGTTCTTGCCAACCAGCCTAATAGAGCAAATCCCCCTAAAACAGCCAACCACATAAAGCGATTAGCTGCTATTAGATTAAAAATCATCCCAGCTAAAGGAGAATTTAATAGAGCAAATTCTAAAAGAACAAAGGCTGCTACTGCTCCTGCTAGATGTATATAGGTACGTTGAATAAACTTAGTTCGTTCATTTTGACTAGCTTCTGCAACTAAAACCATAGCTTTCTCCTTAATTAATTTCGACTTATAGCAGATTGCAATCTACTAAGCTACAATCTTGATCTTCAAGTCTCCCTTTATAAGGGAGATTTAGAGGGTTTTCTTTGCACTCATCTGAATACAAATTGCTGTAATTATTTCTGTGATCGCCAATATCTAAATCTTAATCCTCTTATCCCTTTCATGGCCACAAAAGATTTGATAGATATAGCAATCTCGAATAATTTTCCTCCTCTCCGGTGGGTAAATCCTTTACTAGAAGTAATTTGATCTAACAAATGATTTAGGATAGCTATATACTATCTCTGAGAATGGATAATAATCCTATAGAGGACGATAGTTATAACAGATCGTAATTGAGGTGGAGCATGGCTAAAAGTAAAACTTGGAATTATGAAGAGAAGATTAATAAAATAGAAGCAATTATTGAGCAAATTGAATCGGGCGGCCTAGATTTATCAGAAGTTTTTAACCAATTTACCACTGCCACAAATCACCTCCAAGAGTGCAAAGATTTCCTCGATCGGCAACAAAAGCAAATGAATCTACTCCTAGAAACTCTAGAAGATTCTTCCAACGAAGATTTTTAGCTTTTAATTTATGCCATGAAAGGTTTGCTCAAGATCTGAGAACTAGAGCGGGGAGCTTCTCGCTGGACTGTGCCTAGATTCATAGCAGCTTGAAGTTCCGTAAGAGCCTCCAAGTCTTGAAACTGATAGGCATGACGATTAATAACTTGCAGCATTAGCCCTTCGGAGGCAACGCTCAAGCAGCCGGTCTGCATAGCTGACTTTACTAAATTTTTAATCATGGTAGTAGTGTGTAGATGTCACCCGAAAAGGCACGCTCCCTAGAGATACCTCACCAGTGTTAATGCTGGATGTATTTATCTTGACTGGTATAAGTCCTTAAGTCAATGTGGATTTTTAATCTTAAGATTTTTTATGATAGTCGCCGTCTTAGTCAAGACAGATAAGGGGCTTAAGCTCCTTGTTTCAGAATTAGCAAAATACCTAACCTAGGATTTACCTAAAATTCTAAATTTCAGTGGGTCAAAGTCTGCTATTAATCAATTAGGACTTACGCAAATAGCAGGAATCTATGAAGGTAAAAGGCTTTACACCCCTAACTATGGCGGTTGTTAGTTATTAGTAATGTCTATAGTAAGTCCTGAATTTAGATATATTTCTTATAAGGAGATGCTTGTGTATACCGTTACCAAAACCCAAGGACAGTACCTAACTTACACTCTAACCGATGAAACTCAGCAATCTTCCGTTACCATAATTCCCGAACGGGGCGGCATTATTACCCAGTGGCAATGGCAGGGTAAGGAAATATTTTATTTAGACCAAGAACGGCTACAGGATCCTGCCCTAACTGTCCGGGGGGGTGTACCGATTCTATTTCCCCTGTGTGGGGGTCTGCCAGATCAAACTTATACCTCTGCTGGCAAGATATACACATTACCTCAGCACGGCTTTGCTCGGAATCTGCCTTGGACTGTGGTTAGTTCTTCTACTGATAATGGTGCTGCCCTGACTCTCACCCTGAGTAGTGATCTCCAAACCCGCCTAGCTTATCCCTTTGATTTTCAATTGGAATTTACCTATCGTCTCCAAGGGGGCAAATTAGCGATCGCCTCCAAAATTATTAATCAATCCCCGTCTTCTATGCCCTTTAGTTTGGGTTTCCATCCCTACTTTGCTGCCCCAGATAAGACCCAGCTAGAGTTTCAGATTCCTAGTTCTGCCTACGAAGATCATCAAAATAATCTCACCTTTTCTTTTCGGGGTGAATTTGATCTAAATGCCCCAGAAATTGATGTTATATTTCGTCAACTCCAAAATAATACCGCCTTAGTGAAAGATCATGCCCAAGGATTACAGATGACCCTAGAAATGGATAATCCACTCCCCACTTTTGGCAAGAATTTCTACCGCCACTTAGTATTCTGGACTGTCAAAGATAAAAACTTCTATTGCCTAGAGCCTTGGAGTGCTGCCCGTAATGCCTTGAATACCCAAGCTAATCTCACTACCCTAGAACCCGGAACCTCCTTAACTACGAACTGGCAGATGATAGTTAGTCAAATCCAGTAGACTAAACTAAAAGCAGAGGACTTAAATTAAATCCCCCTTTTTTCTAGCGTAGCGGTGCGTTAGCACGGGGATTTGGGGGGATCCTCCATATCCAAACGGAGCTAGGAAAAGTAATGCTATGAGAAGCCCAACCCCTATGGTGGCTCCAGAACAAAAAGCTAATCAACAGATATCTACTCTCAGAAGATTTATTAGCTATTTTGCTCCTTATAAATTAGACCTGCCCATAACTATATTTTTTGTTTTGGTAGGAGCTTTTTCCCAATCCATTGGGCCAGCTTTGATTGGTTGGGCGATCGATCATTTAATTGTGGGCAAAAATCTCCCCGGCTTGTTAGGAATTCTAGGAGTTTTGGTAGTTATCTATCTGATTGGGATTCAAGCTGTCAGAATCCAAATTTCTCGGGTCGGCTGGATGATGCAAAATATCCTTGCCCAGATGCGCCAAGATATTTTCACTAAAATTCAAAGCCTGCCCATTAGCTTTTTTGATCAGAGTGAAGCTGGGGATCTGATGAGTCGGTTGCTTAATGATGTGAGTACGGTAAATCAGGCTTTCGGACAAACGATCGCCCAGATGCTCGGCAACTTCTTCAGTTTGGTGGGGATTGTCATCGCCATGCTGATTATTAATCCCACCCTAGGTTTGCTGGCTAATCTGATTGTCCCCCTAATGATTATCACCACCAGCTTTTTTGCTAAGTTAGCTAGGAGTCGATTCCGGGTGACAAGGCAGACGATCGGTGAACTATCCACCAAGGTAGAAGAAGACATCGGCAGTGTCCGGGAAGCTCAGGCTTTTAACCGGGTGCAACTAAATATTGAGGAGTTTGCCAGCCTCAATGCTGCTAACCGGGATGCCAATGTTCAGGCTGTGGCTATCACTGCGGCTTTCTTACCCTCCATTGATTTCTTGAATACTCTGGCTACCGGGTTAGTCTTAGCCTACGGGGGCTATCTGGCTGTCACTGGAGCCACTACTATAGGTACCGTCACAGCATTTTTGATCTATGTCCAACAGTTTTTTCGACCGATCCAAATCCTCAGCCAGTTTTATACTCAAGCCCAATCTGCCTTAGCTGCGATCGAGCGTATCTTCCTATTGCTGGATGAACCCGTCACTCTCCAAGATGCGATCAACGCCCAAGCTATGCTCCGGATTCGGGGTGAGGTAGAATTTACTAACGTCACCTTTGGCTACAAACCTGAGCAACTAGTGCTAAAAGGGGTGAATCTCCATGCCTATCCCGGCCAGATGATCGCCCTAGTAGGAGCTACAGGCGCCGGAAAAAGTACTATTATCAACCTGATTCTCCGCTTCTATGATGTATCAGGGGGAGTGGTAAGCATTGATGGGGTAGATATCAGAACAGTGACTCAAGCCAGTCTGCGGCGACAAATTGGGATTGTTTTACAGGATAATATCCTCTTTACGGGAACTGTGGGGGAAAATATTGCCTTCGGGATTCCTACTGCTAGCCAAGCAGATATCGAAGCTGCTGCCCAGGTGGCTAATGTCCATGAATTTATTACCAGTCTGCCTCAAGGCTACGCTACCCAAGTGGGGGAAAGGGGAGTCAGCCTGAGTCAGGGGCAACGGCAGTTGATCAGTATTGCGAGGGCGGTGTTAGTGGATCCCCGAATTTTAATCCTCGATGAAGCCACTAGTAGTATTGATACCCGGACTGAGGCAATGGTGCAGGAAGCGATCGCCCGCATCCTCAAAAACCGTACCAGCTTTGTCATCGCCCACCGTCTCAGCACTGTCACCCAAGCGGATCAAGTCTTAGTAGTTCAGCAGGGGGAAATCATCGAACAAGGCACGCATCAGGAACTAGTGGAGCGATCGGGCATCTACGCCAACCTCTATGCTCTTCAACTTGGTGCAACCAAGGTATAATGAATTCCGTTTATAAACAATTAATCAGTAGAAAAATGGGAATAGTAACTGGGGGCATACCCCAAGAAATAACATTAGAGTTATCAAAACTGAATGGTTGCACAGTATTTATAGAAACAGGAACTAGCGCTGGTGGAACTACCAGATGGGCAGCGAAACACTTTGAGATTGTTCATACGATCGAGCTATCAGAATATCTCTATAATCAACATCACCAAGAACTATTAAAAATTAAAGGTATCACTCCTCATTTAGGAGATTCAAGAATTATATTTCCCCGATTGGTATCTGAGCTTGGCTCTAGAAGAGCTTTACACTGGTTGGATGGTCATTGGTCTGGCGGCGTGAGCGGTGGAGAAGAAAATGAATGTCCAATTTTAGAAGAATTAGCTTGTCTCTCTAGTCGTACCGAAGACATAATCTTAATCGACGATGCCCGTCTTTTTCTCTGCGCTCCTCCCCTAGGTCATAAAGCATCCCATTGGCCTACTATTACAGAAATTATTGAAGCTCTGCCAAAATCAGATAATCCACCTTTTGTCCAAATTGTTGATGATGTAATTTTTATAATTCCTAATAAAGAAGTCCTTAGAAATCATATTATTGATTATTCCCAGAAGCGCTCTAGCTACTTTTGGCAGGAGTTTACCAAATTCCATGCTAGTACAACACCTGTTAGTATTCCAGAAACCACCCCAAAAGTTGCTTTAGCTCATCAATCTACCTACCTTGAACAAATAGAAGTTGATGGCGAAGCGGGAGTTATTCGGAATTATATTGAACCAGATCAAATAATCTTTGATATCGGTGGAGGAGTGGGGGAATGGACTCAAGCCGTGCTAGATAATCACAAGGGTACTCAAATTCATTTATTTGAACCTACAACTAATTTATATCCCCAATTAATTGATAATTTATCAACAGCAATTACTAATAAACAAGTTATATTTAATAGCTCGGCGGTGGGTGCTACTGAGAGCACCCAAAAATTTTATTACTATGCAAATCAACCCAACTTCAGCACCCTTTATCGGAGCCGAGAGGAAACTGAAGAATATTTTGGTATGGGTATTCCTGAAGAATTAACTGTTCTTACTACAACTCTAGATGAGTACTGCCAGAGAAAAAATATTAAGCGGATTCATTTTGCTAAAATTACCGTAGAAGGAGCCGAATTAGATGTTTTAAGAGGGGCTGAGAAACTATTAGCAAAAGGTAAAATAGATTACCTACAGTTTGAGTATAGTGGAGCATATTTAGAATCCCAGATTAGTCTTCAGCAGACTTTTGCTTATCTACAGCATTATCAATATCTAGTTTTTAAGGTTTTACCTACGGGCTTAGAATTTAAACCTCAATTTGTAGCCACAGATGAAGATTTTCAATATGCCAATTATCTAGCTGTCCATGAAAGATTTAGAGCTTTAGTAATTCCTGATGCTGAGAAATGGCTAGATTGGGGAAATTTAGCTCGTCATAATTCCATAAATCCGGTAGAGCCAAGGGGAGTACTTCATGTGGGGGCACACTTGGGGGGAGAGGTTTGGGCATATCATAATATGGGTTTGAAGACCGCAGTATTTATTGAAGCAAATCCAGAAATATTTCCCGGATTAGAAGGAATTTTGGCTAATTATCGCCAGCATATTGCTGAAAATAATCTCCCCGGAATTGAACACTTAGTAGCAGTGAATTGTGCGGCGAGTAATGAGAATGGAACGGTTAATTTTCGGATCACTTCTTCAGAGCAATCTAGCTCAATTTTGCCCCTAAAAATTCATAGTGATGTTTACCCGACTATTGAGGAAACCCATCAAGTCGAGGTGGTTTCTAAAACCCTTGATACCCTGCTAGAAGAATTACAAATTAATCCTGCTGATGTTAATTTGATCAACTTCGATATTCAAGGGGCAGAACTTATGGCGCTCCAAGGAGCAACCAATCTTCTTAAATATGTTGATGCCATTAATACCGAAGTTAGCTATGTAGAACTCTACGAAGGCTGTGGTTTGATCGATGATATGGATGATTTTCTGGAGCAGTATGGCTTTGTCAGAATTGCCACTACCACTCCTTATCACCGTACTTGGGGCGATGCTTTTTATGTCAAGCGTGGCGTAATTACTATGTCTTGCCTAGGTAATTTAGGGCGCTTTGGGAACAGTCTTCTCCAGTATGTGTACTTGAAAACCTACGCTAAACTTTATAACCTAAGAGTGGAAACTCCCGAGTGGATTGGGCAGTACTTATTTGGTCACAGCGACCCACCCATTAGTCAAGAATTACCTCAGATTAATCAACTTAGTAGTGAAGAAACTTGTCACATGGTTTTGGGTGGATTAGTTCCTCGATCGACACCGCCCTTTCGTAATATTGATCTTTATGCTTTTGTACAACTAACTCCTATTTACTATCTTAACCTCGGCTTAAAGGATTACTACAAATCTTTATTTCAACCAACACCAGAAATAGAGGCTAAAGTAAGTCCCCTTTGGGCTAAATTACAAGCTCGAGGAGGAACTATCATCGGGATTCATCTCCGTAGAGGAGATTATATAGAGCAAAGAGAGTTGTTAGATAGTCAAGGAAACTATCATCTTGCTGCTGCACCATCAGAGTGGTATTTAGAATGGTTAAAAGGTATGTGGCCAACTCTCTGGAATCCGATTTTATTTCTTACTAGTGATAGTATTGATGATGTAATTGGAGATTTTGCAGAATATAACCCAGTAACATCAAAAGATTTGGGAGCAGATTTTCCTGAAGCAGAGTTTTACCCGGATTTTTATCTTTTAAGTAAGTGCGATCTCCTAGCTATCTCTAACAGTAGTTTTTCTTATATAGCCGCCTTGCTTAATGAAAATGCTCAAGGGTTTATGCGTCCTCGACTGTCTAGTAAGGGGTTAATTTCTTTCGTTCCTTGGACAAGTTTTCCTGTTTTCAATGAAAATTTTTGGTAGACACAGGTACTTAATTAGACTTGCTATAATTTTATCTAATTGGTCTCCAAGCTACAAAAGAATATCCTTCATGATACAAACTACCAAAATAAACTCTTTGGGTATGTAAAATCTCTACTTTACCCTCCTGTTCTAGTTCTTGTAATTTTGGCAGATACCCTGATAGATATCCCCGAAGACTATGATATTTGATAGCCATATAATCTACTAAGTTATCTTGATCGTACAACTCAAATATTGGCTCCATATTTAAGCAAATTCGGGGAGATTTTTGGAGCATAAACTGAATAATTTCTTCATGTCGACTGCCGATCTGTTCCAAGGCACACATAGTTAATACTGCGCTGTTAGAGGGTATTTCTAAGCTATAGTCAGGCTTGAAGAAATCAAAGTGATGGCCTTGCACCAGAAGGTTTTTATTCTGACCAATTAGGGTAGCAATTTCTACAGAAGATTTTGCCCAATCTAAACCATAGATATTTTTCTGGGGATAAAGATGAGCTAAGTCAATTAAGTTATAACCACTGCCACAACCAAATTCATAAATATTATCTACATCAGCTAGATAAGTTTCAAATAAATATAGGCGTAAGGCTCTAAAGAAATTTAGCTCGAAGTTAGGAGTATTAGCCCGGACATAGGCTTGACCTAGGCGAACAATTTGATTTGCACTGATGAAGCGAGGAATTAGGGCATCAAGATCAAATTCCTGTTGATTGAAGTTCTGGAGATATTCTGACCAAGCACTTTCCCAAATATTTTGGCGCTGCTGACCGACTTGGGAAAATTGGTTATTATCTAATTTTTTAAGAATATTTAATAAATTCTCCTCTAATTCTGGGGCTGATAATTTTTGATAACGCAGGTCTTTACTAGTGATTAAGTTTTGAACAGCCGGAGATAATTGTTCAACATTAATTCCTAGCATTTGGGCAAATTCTTCTACTATTAAAGTATGTTCAGTTGATAACAAAATATATTTCCTCTCTATAATTCTAAATTTTTCTGATCTAAGTACCAGAATTATCTAACCAGATTTCCAGATCGGCAAGGTTTTGGAAATCCAATAATGCTTCTCCCAAATCTTGTAATTTCTCTAAAGGTAGACTGCTAACTTGAGTTTGCAAAGTCCAAGAAATATTCTTCAAGCGTTTATTTAGTAAGCGATTCACTAGCTCTAACTGGCCTTGTTGCAAACCTTGTTGCAAACCTTCTTCCAGAAATTGTTTATACCAAGGCGATTCCCTGAGTACAGTCATATCCCACCTCATAATTTGTTGTATTACTTGTGTTTCTAGCACAAAACCAGCAAAGAATGCCAGTAGTGGTTCAAGTTCTCTTAGTGGCTCCTGTTCCCGGAGGAGAATTACCGCTCTTTGCAACATCGATTCCTCTCCACCACCCCGGAGGATGGGTACGAAAGGCAACAAGGTAATTAGGGACTGTTGCAAGACAATTTCTGCATCAATCTCCCAAAGATTAATTACTCGATAATCTTGCCTAATCTGTAATCCCAGAATTTCATAGGAGTAGCTATTAATTGTTGTATCTACTTTTCTAGAAGGTGGCAAAATATTTACTACCACTGGGTAAACTGGCAGATCATAGCGTTCTTCGGCTAGGGCAGTATAAGCCCTGACCCGCTTGGGGATGCGGGGGTCAGGACGCAGTTGTACTTCTGTCAAGGCAAGAAATTCTCCTAGATCGGGGTGGAAGGCTTTTTGCAGTACATCACCTTCCCGGTTCAGCCATTGGAAATCTGAGGATAGCATCTCTCTAGCTGTCACTCCAGTTAAACCCGTAACCCAACTCAGCCATGCATCTGGGGCAAGGCTAATTAATCGTTTACTACCAATATCTGCGGCTTTAGCCATAGATTAAACTTTAAGGGAAAAGCCCAAAATCACCTTGTAGGGTGCGTTAATGAAATGTAACGCCCCTATCTTATCACGATCGCCATTATGGTTATTATGTTAGAAGAGAATTGCCGAGAAGTTGGTGCGTTACGCTTCGCTTTTCTTGAATGCCGTAAGGCTATACACACCCTACGGGAGAGCAAAACAGGCAACAAATCGATAAAAATATGCAAATCACCCTCGAAATCCCTGATGACATCGCCCTAAGTTTAGAATCTCGCAAAGACAACTTGCCGCAAATTTTGGCACTAGGCTTACGGGAAATCGCCGCCAACCCATCCACAGGCTTTACAGGACTTGCAGAAATATTAGAATTTTTCGCCAAACTGCCCACCCCTCAAGAAATACTAAATTTGCACCTATCCCCCGTACTCCAAACCGAAATCGAAAACTTACTTGAAAAAAATCGCACCGTAGGACTAACCGAAAGCGATCAGAGATTATGGCAACACTATGAATTTATCGAGCACCTAGTAAGACTTGCCAAAGCCCAAGCCCTGCTCAGACTCCAACAAGGCCAATGAGCAGAACTTACATTTCTGCAACCTTGCGCCGCACCGTAAGCGATCGCGCTCAAAACTGCTGTGAATATTGCCTCATCCCCGAAATGTTAGCCCTAGCATCCCATCAAGTCGATCACATCATTGCCGAAAAACATGGCGGCGCAACTACTACAGAAAATCTAGCCCTGTCCTGTCCACTATGCAACCAAGCAAAAGGCAGTGACATCGCCTCAATCGATCCAGACACAGGCGACACCGTGCGGCTGTATCACCCCAGAACCGACAACTGGATAGACCATTTTTATCTAGAAAATTCAAGCGGCGCAATTTTGCCACTAACAGCGATCGGGCGTGTCACCGTGCAACTATTACGCATAAATCGACTAGGTAGCTTACCCACACGTCAAATCCTAGCCCAAGCAGGAATAATAAAAATTCCTGTCAAACATAGCCGTAACTCACCCGAATAATAACCAGTTAAACGTGAGTGCGATGAAAAAAAGGCAATAACACACCCTACGGGAGAGAAATAAATAGGAAAAGCCCGACCTCGGAAGGATTCGGGCTTTTAGTTTTAGATGCTCTAAAGGGGTCTAAAAGCTCACCCATACAGGATGAGCTAGACAGATTTAGAACATGAAGGAAGCAGCACCACCAGCACCACCAGCGCCATTTGCACCAGCACCAGAGCCACCAGCACCACCTTGGACTAGGAGGGAGCCACCTCGAACGAAGAGCTGACCACCAGCACCACCGTTGAGACCTGTAGCTGCCATCCCTGGAACAACGAAGCCACCAGAACCACCACCAACAGTGATGGAGGCAGAACCACCAACACCGCCGACACCAGCAGAAGCAGAACCACCAGCACCACCAACAGCTAGAGCTCCGCTGCCACTGGCAACAAACCTGTCTTCAAAGACAGCTTGGGTAATATTAACTCTCTTAAAGGTTAGGTCAGCAGAACCACCAGCACCACCAGAGGTCACACCAGCACCACCAGCACCACCTTTAGCATAAGCAAAAGTAGAGCTAATTGTAGAAGGTAATTTACCTTTACGGACGATCGCTGTAGCAGAACCACCAGCACCACCATCACCAGTAGCAGAAGAGCCACCAGCACCAGCGATCGCTATGGCCGCACCAGCAAAGGAACCGGAACCAATTTTTTGGCTCCGACCACCCCGACCGCCGACAGCAGTTGCAGAACCACCAGCACCACCAGTAAGACCTGAAGCACCAGCACCACCAGTTGCCTTAGCAAAGCCACCAGTTGCACCACCAAAGGCTTTACCACCAATGGCTGTAGCAGAACCACCAGCACCACCAGCAGATAGGGCAGTGTTGAAGGGTGAACCACCCTTACCAGCAGTTGCTGTAGCACCGCCACCAGCACCGCCAAGGCGACCACCAGGTCCCTTCCGACCACCACGACCACCTTGAGCATAGGCATTACCACCAGCACCACCAGCACCGCCACCGCTGCCAGTAGTACCATTAACACCGTTAGCTCCGGGGACTACTGCTGTAGTTAAGGCAGAACCATTAACACCACCAGCACCACCAGGTCCACCAGCACCAACACCATTCACGGCGTTGCCAAGGGTGTTGCCAGCACTTCCTGTGTTGATAGTCTGGCCAGGGAAGCCAC
>JANMHD010000029.1:0-2692 GCA_031374985.1 Coleofasciculaceae cyanobacterium OTE_70_metabat_329
ATAAATTTTTAGAGTGAGCTTTTCTCCCAGAAATTTGGCAGCCAAGAGAGTAATAAAAATCGGAGAAGAACAAATCGAAACTAAGGCTGTAACTGCCACTCCAGCTAGGGGGACTGCCAAAAAATAACAAGCCTGATATGCTGCCATGCAAGCTCCTAAGCCTAAGTACGGTTTCCAAGGGAAGGAGGTAGAAGAGGTAAAAGAGGTAGAAGAATTTAAGAATTTATTTGTGTAGGCGCAGAAGAGGAGGAACGGGGAAGCGATCGCTAGGCGCCAGAAGGCTACTACGAGGGGGTGCATGGGGGCAACTTGGGTCATTAATACCATTGTGGTGCCACTAGTTCCCCAAAAAACTGCGGCTAAACAAATTAAAAATAAACTAATTTTCATTGGTAACTAATTAGACTAATTATATCTGCCCAAATCTTACCAAGGGTTGCCCACGAGGGTGAAAGCGCTCCAGAAATAGGGATGGCTGAAATTACGATCGCCCAGTGCTGCCAATTCTCTATTCAGGGGAGTCGATCGAGTCTCTGATATCAAGTTTCCTCCTTCCAAGCGAATTTGGCGGCGTAACATAGCCAGTTGGGTACGGCGTACCGCCTCAGCCTTGATGGGAGCCGTGGTTAATTGATCATAGAAATTAGTCATCATCCCTAGGGTTCCCTCATCACTAACTTCCCACAGACTAGCCATGCTCGATCGCACTCCTGCCTGTACTGCCAAACCGGCAAACCCTAACTCTGCCTCCCGATTACCCAAGGCTGTCTGACAGGCACTCAGAACTAATAAATCCACTAAGGGAGTATTTAACCCCAGTTCTGGTAGTTGATTGAGAGTCAAACGACGATCCCAGAGTTGAATATAGGAGTTATCTAAACTGCCACCTTGAAAAACTCCGTGAGTTGCCAGATGGATGATCCTTCTACCTTGTTGTTGATGTTGTTGCTTCAGGTTAGCCAGAGTGAATTCTTCATTGAGAAAGTAGTTACTGCCCCGTCCTTTCGTAGTTTCTGCTAATTCTAATCCCACGGCTGGCAAGGGATCATTATCCCGGAAAGTAGTCGCTCCCATTGCCAAGATCGATGCAGTTTTAATATTCCGGTAGCGCATATCGGTTAAGTTCAAAGAAGGCAGCATGGCTAGACTATATTTTTCAACCAAGAATTCCTGTCCATCGTGGAGGGCAGCAACTGGCAGCGATCGCAATCCTTGATCAAGAATAAAATTCAAATTATCAATTTCTTTTTCCTTTAATTCATTCTCTAGGGGAGCTATTAACCATTTATACAATTGTTGGGAAGGGGCAAGGTATGCTCTAGGGCTAGTACGATAGGCGGTTATCTCGCTCCGAAAACGATTAGCGGCGGCGATTACTTCCCGGCGAGTTGCCCCAATGGTTTTACGGATCGGCACACCAGTTTCAAAAACTACCAGCATTTCTAACTGGTCATCAGGGCTAGGAAATAGGCTCGATCGCTCCACTGCTGCCCGTCCTAATTCTGTCCCCCTCGCTTCATTATTTTTTGCTGCCGGAGAATTTGATCTACTAAAGAAAATATATATAATGGCGGGTTTTGTCCCAGTTTCCAGGTTGATGGCTTTTAGGGATCGTTGGGCTTCTTCCAAGGATAAATCTTGGCTAGCTTTCAAACCGAGAAAATCTTCAAAATCATTAGTGAACGATCGATCTAGATTACTAAATACAGTATCTAGGGTAAAAGGTGGAATATCTCTCTGGATGGGAAGTGGTTGCTCTCTAAATCGCAGGTCTCTAGCTACTTGAGTGGTCTGTTCTCTTGTAAGAGTTGGAGAAGGACTAGATGAGGGGGTGGGTGTTGGTGAAGGCAGAATAACTAGGGGCGGTGTCGGTATAGGAGTTGGGGAAGGACTAGGTGATGGAATTGGAGATGGGCTAGGGGATGGGCTAGGTAAGGGAGTTGGTTCTGGAATTGGGTCTGGAGTTGGGGGTGTTCCTACTATTACTGGCGGCGGTGTAGGTGGTGCTCCGGGATTCCGCAACAAGATCAGAACTGAGGGAGGAATTGGCTGTGGTACAGTAGTTCTAATTTCGATCGAATTAGATACATAAAAATTAATTGCTGGAGGAACCGGGACTGGAAATGGAGTGGGGGATAATGTCCCATCAGTAACTATCTCATTTATAGTTCCATTACTGGGAACAGTTCCCGCATTAACAATAAAGGGAGTAACGATTCCACCACCATGCTGGATAGTAATCCTACCGCTACCACCATTACCAGTACTACAAAGACTAGTCACTGTACAAGCAGCTAGAGGAGAGGTAACAAAACCGTTTGCTCTAAACAAACCATTAGTGGTCACGTTAATAAAATTTCCATTGACGAGAGTTCCATTAGCAGCACTATTGATAGACCCCACTAATATATTTCCCGGAGCATTCAAAATTACTGACCCAGCACTACCTGTGCCACCATTGAAAGAAGAATTTAATTGTTGCGTACTAATACCACCGGAGATCGCCCGAATATTAATATTTCCACCATTACTAGTAGTTGCAGATGTATCTATAATATTAGTTGCAATAAAAGAGCTATCAGTAGTTACTGAAAAGCCTCCTCCCTTGGTAGTAATAGGGGCAAAAACACTAAAATTCCCCCCTAAAGTCGCCGAAAAATTTCCGCCCTGAGTATTAATGAAATTATTAATA
>JANMHD010000043.1:0-1821 GCA_031374985.1 Coleofasciculaceae cyanobacterium OTE_70_metabat_329
AACGGTAACTGTTTCAGCAGATTTTCAAGTTAAAATCCCTCTCTTGGCACGAGAATCTTTAGGTATTCAACCGGGGCAGAAAATCCAAGTTATACTCTACAATAATCGGCTTGAGTTTATCCCAGTTAAGCCTATGAGCGAGATGAAAGGGTTTCTTAAAGGATTAGACACAAATATAAAGCGAGAAGATGATCGAGTATGAATGTTGTTGATTCTTCCGGCTGGCTAGAATATTTTGCCAACGGATTAAATGCCGATTTTTTTACTCCTGCGATTGAAGATACGAATAATCTTATAGTTCCTGTTATCAGTATTTTTGAGGTCTTTAAGCGGATCTTGCAGCAAAAAAGTGAAGATGAGGCGATTCAAGTGATAGCCCTAATGCAGCAGGGACAGGTTATAGATTTGAATATCTCCATTGCCTTACAGGCCGCAAAGGTTAGTATGGATTATAAACTGCCACTTGCAGACAGCATGATTTTCGCTACTGCCATAGCCTACGAAGCTGTCTTATGGACACAAGATATAGATTTTGCTGGTTTACCTAATATTCAATACAAAGCAAAGAATATAGTCTTGTAATCGATCGCCCCCACCAGTCTTTACGAAAAGAAAGTTGTAATTAGATTTTTTGACATTGGGGACAGAAATGAGACGATCGCCCCCCTAACCTAATTTTCATAATCGGCGTTTGACAAACTTTACAAGGTTCTCCCGATCGATTATAAACGTTAGCTACACCACCATAGTTACCATTTATGCCTTGGACATTAAGGAAACTGCTAAAAGTTGTACCGCCGTGTTTTAGGCTAGTTTCCAGAACTTGAATAATAGCTTTTTGTAATCTAGTAATCTCTTCTAGAGTTAGATCAGCACACAACATAGTTGGATTAATTCTACTTAAAAATAGTGCCTCATCAGCATATATATTACCGATACCAGCAACTATAGTTTGATCTAACAAGGCAGTTTTAATAATTCGGTTTCGTTTATGGAGTTTTGCAGCAAGATGATCGGCGGTAAACTCTGGTGAGAGGGGCTCAACTCCCATTAACTTTAATCCAGAAATAATAGCAGGTATCTCAAGATTTGGGGGAACCCACCATACTTTGCCAAAGGTACGTTGATCAACAAAACGTAATTCCTGTTGGTCATCAAAAAATAATCTTATTCTGGTGTGTTTGTGGATAGGCTCTACTTGATCTACCCAGAGTAATTGCCCAGTCATTCTCAGGTGGACTCCTAACCAGCCTTGAGGTTGGTGACGGCGATCGATGAGCTTTCCTAGAAGGTATTTACCACGGCGCTGCCATTGTTGGAGTTGAGTTCCAGTAATTCCGGTGAGAAATTCCTCTACAGAAAAAGGGTAGGCGATCGATCGCTCAAGCAATACCTCACCCCCCTTAATATTTTTATTTGTCGTGACCTGATCTAATCCAATCCGTACTGTTTCAACTTCTGGAAGTTCTGGCACAATGAGAAATTTCCTTATTCACTAACTATTTAGCCACCGCTTTCTTGGCAGGGGCGCTAACTTCTGTAACTTCCTCTAGACTGAAGTTATTGGTGTTAACGCCAGAGTAATTTACCTTCTCAAACCGGACAATCACGGGATATTTGATGCCGCTTTGATCAACTGTAGCAACTGTGCCTACCTCTTGAAACCAGTAGGATTCTTTTCTGAGAATGCGGACTTTTGAACCACGCTGAACCATAGTTTTTTTCCTTATGTCTTTCCTAATGCTTTCCTAACGATCGAATTCAAAGCCCAACTAAGAGGTAAATTAAGCCTTAATCCTATTGTTTAGGTTACTACAGCAC
>JANMHD010000070.1:0-3766 GCA_031374985.1 Coleofasciculaceae cyanobacterium OTE_70_metabat_329
TTGGTGTCATTGCCGCCAGCTTCAATTAAAGCTATTGCTGCCTTATTGTAACCGAGATTGTTAAATTTCTTGGCGGCAGTTTCAATTGCTTGGGCGATCGCACCCGTAGGATTTTTCTTGGAGTTGTAGTGGTCGTAGGCAGTGAAGGCAGGATTTAACCAGACCCGGACTCCTAACTTTTTGGCAAGATCAGCAATTTCTTCTAGGCGATCATAGTTCTGGGCAGTCACCGTATGATTCAACACCGGATACTCTCCTAAGGACAAGGCCAGTTCTACTGATTCTACTAAAGTATCGAAAATCTTCACCCCACGGGAGTGGTCATGGGTATCTGCATCTGCACCGTCAAGGGAAAAATTAAGAAAATCAACAATTCCCTGAATTTCCTTAGCCCGCTTTGGATACAAAATAGTATTGGTCGTCATACTAGTGGTGAACCCTAGGCGTTTTGCTTCGGTATAAATTTCTCCCACATCCGCCCTAAGTAATGGCTCTCCGCCAGTAAAATCCACATACTTAACACCTAAACGTTTTAAGTCCTGTAGATTGTGCTGGATTGTGACAAAATCAGCTTCTTGGGGTGGTTCTAAAGCCCAAATATTGCAGAAATGACACCGGGCATTACAACGATAAGTTAAATAATAATTTGCAACTAAAGGAGCCATAATTTTTTCTGCTAAGGTGTACACTCAAAAATTGATATTTGCCCCTCTGGGGTTTAAGCATTTGCCTCCACTATAACAGCAAAAGCACTTCTAGATGGTGACTGAGTAGGGTCGAAGTCAGAATGGAGCTTTAGACTAATTTTTTTGGTAAGACCTTTCTAAGACCGTCCTGTCAAGGAAG
This sequence comes from Coleofasciculaceae cyanobacterium OTE_70_metabat_329, assembly GCA_031374985.1. Lineage (GTDB taxonomy): Bacteria > Cyanobacteriota > Cyanobacteriia > Cyanobacteriales > JAAUUE01 > JAAUUE01. The sequence goes on from JANMHD010000070.1 coordinate 847, forward strand.
TCCTAAGACGGGGTTTTAAACCCAGTTTTTTGATAAAGTAATATTAATCATTTATTATATTCTAAAAAACCATCGCCAAAAGTCGACACTAGTTAAAGAGTAACTCCAAGCAAATCAAGGATAAATTAAGGATTTCCCAAAGAAGGATTTTAATCTATGCAGTCAGAGATTGAGAAATTAGTCCCAGCACCCCAAGGGGCTGTAGCAATGTATATGCCTTACTATCAGGGGGTAAAACGTCAAGTTCTGCCTCTAGCGATCAGTCTTTACCAAAAAGGAGCTTTGGAGGGACAGCGCCGGATTGAAGGGGGAGAAAATATCCCTTTTGTCGTTAGTTGGTTTGTTTCTAGTATGCCAGCAGAACTAACTCGCTGCCGTTTCCAATTTGATGGAAATGCAGAATTGAGCTATGAAGTGACTTTAGCAAACTCGGAGTTTATTAATTATTTGATTGATGTGATTATAAATTCTAAGCGATCGCGCTTAACAGACTTTCCCCAGCCTTTCTATCGAAAATTACTGAAGCTAGATGACTAGACGGCGCCTTTGTCTGGTTGATGTCTAGCTGACCAACTCATGGAGTGAAAATTAATTGTGTCTAAATCTGTACCCAAATCCGTGTCTAAACCTACATCTAATTCTATACCACAGTTTAGTGCCAAATCTGCCAAGTATCTATTAATTGGCTCTACTACAGCCTATAGTGGCAAGTCAGCAACTGTGTTAGGAATTGCTCACCAACTTAAACATCAAGGCCTAGATATTGCCTACGGCAAGCCCCTAGGTAATGCTACGGATGAGGATGGCAAGGAAGCAGATGTGAGTTTAATTGCTCAGGTTCTGGGTTTACCTGCCGATCGCCTCCATCCTACTTTGTTGTACTTAGATCAAGAAACTATTAATAAACGCTTGGGAGGAGAGGACAATAAAGATTACCGGGCTGCCCTGGGAGAGTACCTAGGAGTAGGAGATTTGGCTTTATTAGAGGCTCCGGCAACTTTTGGAGAGGGTAATGTTTTTGACCTTTGTCTGCGGCAGATGGCAGAAACTTTAGATGGCTCGGTCTTGTTAGTAGCACGTTTTCATCCCCAAGAATTGGTGGATAGTTTATTGGCGGGGAAGCGAGAGTTGGGCGATCGCTTGGCGGGGGTTTTAATTAATGATATTCCTCAAGATGACCTAGATTTGGCCGAGACTAAAATTCGTCCTTATTTGGAACAACAGGGAATTCCTGTCTTAGGGATGATGCCAAGAAGTAGTATTCTGCGGGGTGTCAGTGTCCGTCAGTTAGTCCAGCAATTACAAGCAGAGGTATTATGTCGGGGCGATCGCCTAGATTTAATGGTGGAAAGTTTGACCATTGGGGCGATGAATGTTAACTCTGCCCTGAAGTATTTCCGCAAAGGAACAAATATGGCGGTGGTGACCGGGGGCGATCGTTCAGATATTCAACTAGCGGCCCTCGAAACTTCTACTAATTGCCTGATTCTCACAGGGCAAATTGCGCCCCAGCCGTTTATTCTCAGTCGATCTGAGGATTTAGAAATTCCTATTTTATCGGTAGATTTAGATACCCTCTCTACGGTGGAAATCATTAACCATGCTTTTGGCCATGTGCGTTTGTATGAACCGATTAAGATTAATTGTATTCAGCATTTGATGGCGGAACATTTTGATATCGATCGCCTGATGAATCACCTAAAAATTGAGCCAAAAGAGATACCTGTCTAACACCAAATTTGCTTTGAGACTTTTATACCTGTTAGACCTGGGCCTAGATAGCGATGAAAATCACCCTTGACATTCCCCAAACCGAACTCGAAAAGTTAATCGCTCCGGCGATCGCTGAGCCAAAGATTTCCCTCTATGGTATAACTTGGCAGCAATACCAGCAATTTATTGAGATGTTTTCTGGACATCACAACCTGCATCTAGCTTATCTTCAAGGAGTTCTAGAAATCGTGACGCTTTCGCAAGAGCATGAAATGCTTAAAACCATGATTGCAAGGCTGTTATATATCTATGCCGATGCTCTAAATATTGACTTATTTAGCTGCGGTTCGGCTACTTGCAAATCAGAAGTTACTGAGCGGGGATTAGAGCCTGATGAAAGTTTTTGTATTGATCAGCGTCAAGAGTTTCCCGATCTGGCGATCGAGGTGATTGTCACCAGTGGGGGTATTAATAAGCTGGAAATCTATCAAGGGTTGCAAGTTGCCGAAGTTTGGTTTTATAAAAATGAAAAATTTTCCCTCTATTGTCTCAAATCTGATCGTTCTGGCTATGAAGTAATTAACCAAAGTCAATTTTTTCCTAATCTAGATTTAAACCTGATGGCAGAGTATATCCGCCCCGATCAAGAACCGCAAATGGTCAAAGCATGGCGCTTGCACCTTAATGCCTAGAATCTTCTTACCTAGAGAGTTGAAACTTAAGATAAAGAAAGGTAAAGCAAATATCGTTGAAATTATCTCTCTCTATGGAAGTTAGTTCAGATATCCCTGTAGAATAATCCTTAAGCATCTTTCGATAGGGCTAGCTAGAACTTATATATAATTTTTTGGGTAAGACGATCTATGCCAATTTCCAAGTATTCCGTTAATCAGCATCCTATTCAAACTCTTCTAACTTGGGTTAGCTCTGATGAGATTGCCATACCAGAAATACAACGCCCCTTTGTATGGAATGGAGCAAAAGTAAGAGATTTAATTGACTCACTGTATCAAGGGTATCCAGTAGGCTACCTAATTGCATGGCGCAATCCCACAGTAAGATTAAAAGATGGTACAACATCTCAAGGTAAACGAATTCTAATTGATGGACAACAAAGAGTTACAGCATTAATGGCCGCAATTCTAGGAAGGCACGTCATCAATAAAGATTATCAGAGGGTTAAAATTACCATTGCTTTTAATCCACA
>JANMHD010000436.1:0-5364 GCA_031374985.1 Coleofasciculaceae cyanobacterium OTE_70_metabat_329
GTCATATGTATACGGCAGAGGAAATTCTCTGGGATCAGCAGTTTGTAGATATTATTCACCACACCACCGATGGCCAGCGCTACATTGACTATACCTACTTTCATGAAGTGGAACCAGATAGAGTTTCTTAAATAACTTCAGTTCGGGTTGTTTTAGGGATTCTGGAAACTTAAAAATCTATGGCTACTGGAAATTGTTGATCGATAATTTGGGCGATCGCTCACGGTACAGCTACTGAGATTAAAGCGATCTCCTCCAGCCCACAGCATACTTGTAATATCACAATTGGGGGTTTATGCCCGCCGGGAATTAGGGTTGGAGATTTGAGCGATCGCCTTGAAAAATCAAAAAATTACACTTGATTTACGATTAATTTACCCTTGGCATGGAACTAACCACCAGAAGTTACGACTACAATGGTTAGAGTTTATGTAAATCCCTCTCTGGAAACCAGAAAAAGTAATCTATGGCTGCTTATCCTTGGGGACAAAAATCAGCGTTTGCCCTGCTTGCTTTAACACTATCAACATCAATAATCTCCGGGGCAGGAATCTTCCCCCGGCGGGTACTGGCGCAGTCTCCCCTGCCCAATAATCTGCCCCCCTCTAATCCTCCACCTTTAGCTCCGGGGGCTGTTCAACCCAGTTTTATTAGTCCGAATACTCCCCCCGGCGGCTTTGCGCCTCCTCTGACCCGAACTACTATCCCTGAACTGATCAATCCCCTAGAAAACTTCCCTCCAGCCACCAGAAATACTAGTGCAGTATCAAATACGGATTATATCCTTGGGGGCGGGGATACAGTCTTTATTGATGTTTTTCAAGTCCCCCAATATAGCGGAAATTATCAAATTCCCATTGATGGCAATATTTATATGCCTTTAATCGGCAAATTATCTCTGCAAGGCCTATCTATTGGTGAGGCCAGCGATCGCATTTCTGCTGCCTATACCCAGTATCTGCGCCGCCCTATCATTAATATCCGCTTGATTAACACCAGACCCGTAAATGTTTTTATTTCTGGAGAAGTGAACCGTCCCGGCAGTTACACAGTGGTACTGACTCCGGGCGTGAGTGGGGGTGGGGGAATTATTTCTGGGGTGCAGTATCCTAGTTTGATTCAATCTATTCAACAGGCGGGGGGAATTACCCTCACGGCAGACCTCAGCCGAGTTATATTACGTAGTGCCAGTAAGGCTGATGCAGTAGTTAATGTCCGGCGAATGTTGCAAACGGGCGATCGTACCCAAGACCCTATACTGCGAGATGGAGACAGTATTTTTATTCCCACCGGGGCGAATCAGAACCTGTTAGAAGCATTACAAACTACTAACTTGGGGCTTGGCTATGATATTCGTCAGCCCCGCAATATTGCCGTAGTGGGGGAAGTCAACCGTCCCGGATTTTATAGTCTGGTGGGTGTCCCAGTAAACAATGTAGCGATCGGCGGGGGATTTCCTACGGTGAGCTTGGCAATCCAAGAGGCCGGGGGCATCAAACCCCTAGCAGATGTGCGGAATATCCAAGTCCGGCGTTTTACTGCCCTAGGAGAAGAGCGCAATTTCACTGTTAGTCTTTGGGATTTATTGACCAATGGAGACATTACCCAAGATACAGTCTTGCAAAATGGAGATACAATCCTTGTCCCCAAAGCCGCCAGTTTGCCGCCGGGAGAAACAACTGCCTTGGCTGAAGCAAGATTTGCGCCGAGAACTATCAAAATAAGTATAGTAGGAGAAGTGGTGCGTCCCGGTTTGCTAGATGTCCCCCCCAATACCCCCCTGAATCAGGCAATTCTCTCGGCTGGGGGCTTTAAGGACGATCGAGCCAATCAAAATGTCCAACTCCTCCGGCTTAACCCCGATGGAACTGTAAGCCGTCAAGATATTGCTGCTGACTTTGCTCAGGGAATAAATACCCAAAGTAATCCTATTCTTCAAAACCAAGACATAATAGTAGTAAGCCGCAATACTAGTGCCAATATCCTTGATGTTCTAGCTTCCTTCTTAAATCCCTTTGCTGGGGTAAGGGAATTACTAGGAATTTTTCGTCGCTAACTCAACCTTGAGCAGAATAGATACCAAATTTATGGATACTGATAACGAATACCAACTTTCTAGAAATCAGGCTAACCAGTCTCTCCAAGCCCCAGAACCGGATAGCGGCGGAGACGAACAATCTGTTGATTTAGCTTGGGTAATTTCCGTAATCCGCCGTCGGGCAGCAATCATGTTTGTGTCTGGGGTCGTCTTAACTACCTTGATTGGCGGTTTAGTAGTAGTTATGGCTAGGCGCAGTATTATTGACTATCAAGGCTCGTTTCGGATGCTAATAGAACCGGTGACGGTGGAAGGACGGCTGGCTAAGTTGTCTTTGATGGCGCAGTCGGGGGTAAATATTAATTCTAGTGATATTAGTGGGCTCGGTAATTCTGACCTAGTGGACTACGAGACCCAGATTCGGGTATTGAAAAGCCCTAAGCTTATGACTCCGTTGATGCAAGAAATTAAAGCCCGTTATCCAGATATAAGTTATGCTAAGTTGATTGAAAACCTAACAATTACTCGGATTAGCTACGAACGGGAAGCAAAACTTGTAGGAACAAAATTACTAGATGTTACTTACCAAGATCCTGACCCTGAGAAAATTCAATACATCCTCGGCAAGTTAGCAGAGACTTTTCTGAACTATAGTCTCCAAGAGCGTCTCACTAGTCTCCGGCAGGGACTTACTTTTATTGATTCTCAAATACCCCAAGTCGAAAAACAGGTCAACTCGCTTCAGTTCCAGATGCAACAGTTACGGGAACAGCAAAATATGACTACTCCAGACATGACTGCCAAAAATTTGGGGGATCAGGCAAATTATCTGGAATCAGAAAGACTAAAAGCCTTAACAGAATTGGCGCAAACTCAAGGAGCTTATAGTCAAATTATCCAAGATTTGAGCCGGGGGAATCCTGCTTCAGTGTTGGCTAGGGAGCAGCAAACTTATCAAGGTATTTTGGGGCAATTGCAATCTATTGATGGGCAGATTGGGGTAGCTAAGGGACAATTTTTGGAAGAAAGTCCGCCGATTCAGGTCTTGAGAGACCAACGGACTGGTGTAGTGGAAGCTATGCAGGAACAAGGGCAGATCATGCAGCAGACGACCGCTAATCGAATTAAAGAAATTAATTCTCGGGTGGATGGAATTACTCGCCAACAAGAAAATGTGAATCAACGGGTTACAGTTTTTGCAGATGTGGTGCGGCGTTATTCTGATATTGACCGGGAATTAATTATTACTACGGATAGTCTAAAACAACTTCTGGCCAAAAGAGAGGCCATAAAATTAGATTCTTCCCAACGGGAGATTCCTTGGGAGGTGGTGGCGCCGCCGGAAGTATGGCTAGATAAAAAAGGGAAACCCATGCCTGTAGAGGCGCAGAAGACTTCTCGGACTGTGGCGATCGTGGCAGTGCTGAGTATGCTGTTTGGGGTGGGGATTGGTTTTATTGTGGAAATTATGAACACGGTATTCCACACGGCCGAAGAGATCCGGGGAGCGACTAAACTTCGCTTACTGGGGGCAATTCCCTTTGATCAGGAAATGAAAAAACGTCAACGTAAGTTCAAAAAATTGGCTATGCTTTTGGAGCGATCGAACAAACCAGCCACAGATTCTGAGCAGTATCAAACCCACGAATCTCCCTATTTTATCGAAGCGTTTCGTTCTCTCTATACAAATATTCGCCTCCTCAGTGCCAATAACCCGATTCAATCCTTGGTGATTAGTTCTGCTACACCGGGGGATGGTAAATCTACGGTAGCTACTCAGTTGGCTAGAACTGCTGCCTCGATCGGGGTGCGGGTGTTGCTGGTGGATGGAGACCTGAGAAATCCTCAGATTCATCAGTGTGTGGGCTTGTCTAATCAAAAGGGTTTGAGTGATGCGATCGCTACAGATATTAGTCTGAATGATGTGATTCAAGTTTGCCCGACTGAAGAAAATCTTTTTGTCCTCACCGCAGGTCGCCACAATTCTGAACCAATTAAGCTCCTCTCTTCTGACAAAATGCAGTACCTGATGGAGCAGTTCCAAGCATTCTTTGATTTAGTAATCTACGATTCGCCGCCTTTGGTAGGTCTTTCTGATGCCTCTATTTTGGAAGCAAATACTGATGGTTTGATTTTGGTGGTGAGTATTGCTAAGACCGATCGAGGTATGGTTAAACGGGCTTTAGATGGGTTAAAAGTTTCTGGAGCATCGGTGCTAGGGGTTCTGGCTAATGGCTTGAAAGGGAAAGCACCCAAGGTTTATAGTCCGTACTACCGGAATTACCGTCGCCCTAAAGCAGAGCAGGAAATTAATCTTTAGCTCTGAAAATCATGAAAGCAATTGAAACTACTGCTACTCTTACCGAAGATTGACAACTTACTCTAGACCAACCAATTAATTCTCCTAACACATCACAAACGTGTTCGTATTATCGTCTTGATTCCTGATGATGAAAACGAAGATGACTCGATCGAAACTATCCGGGAGGGATTTTATCAAGGGTGGCAAGAAGTTCTTACGGGGAAAACTCACCCTGTTTCTCAACTATGGGAAGGAATAGGTGTCGATTGATCTACTCTTTGCTGAAGCTCAGTTACCCAATTCAGAAAATGTCACAGATTAAATTGTTGAATTTCTTCTAGGGTCAGGTCTAGGCATTTCATAATCTGTTCATCGTTTAAGCCAAAAGATCGTAAATGCTCGATCGCCTCCATCTTCGCCTGCTGTTTCCCTCGCAAAAACTCAGGCGACTCTTCTCTAGGAATCTAAATCTAATGTAACTTGTCTAACCTCCATTTGTTTTTCCGCAGATTTCAAGACTTCTAATGTCAATAAAATATCAAGGCGTTTTTGGTCTTCAATAATTTCTTGGATAGTTACAATCCGAATTTTATCCACCGGATTACTCATGAATTGACTACGATAAATCCCTGCCTCCTTGGCTTCTTTGATCATATCTCTAGTAGGTTTTTCTAGAGTGATAAAGATACCCAAAACGGCATTTTCACGGGTCATTGTGCCTTGCAAATCTCGAATATCTCTAGAGGAAACTTTGCCAGATTTCACCTGCAAAATAATTTTTTCTGGTTCATCTCTTTCACTCCGAAAGTAGGCAATCCCATCAATTCCTTTATCTGCTCCTTTCTTCTGATTAATAACAGCTCGATTATTAGAATAGGTAAGCACTGCCCATTTTTCAAATTCTTTCCGAGTGCGATCGTCCTTTTTATGGGCTAAGGCTTCCGCAGATTTCATGTCCTTAGGAATACCATTCAGCACCACATTTTCTAACACGCCTTGACCAAAAGTATCTTCTAATCTCTTC
>JANMHD010000085.1:0-15510 GCA_031374985.1 Coleofasciculaceae cyanobacterium OTE_70_metabat_329
TATTAAGTAAAGGAGGTAAAGGAGGTAGAGGAGGTAGAGGAGGTAGAGGAGGTAAAGAAGTTTATCTGACCTGATTTTCTTGATGGCATCCAATTCTCTAAAGATTTCTCTTCTTTTGGTATATTGATCCCAATTCTCTACCTCCCTGTACCTCCCCTTACCTCCTTCTATCTCCTTCTTAAAAATATGGAAACTATCAAAACCCTCCGGGGAACTAGGGATATTCTGCCGGAGGAAGCGGCAGTGTGGCAGCAATTGGAGGCAACGGCACGAGCTATTCTCACTAATGCTGCCTACGGGGAAATTCGTACCCCAATTTTTGAACAAACCGAATTATTTGCGCGGGGGATTGGGGAAGCTACTGATGTAGTGGGCAAGGAAATGTATACCTTTACTGATCGAGGCGATCGTTCCTTGACCCTCAGACCAGAAAATACGGCTGGTGTAGTCCGTTCTTTGGTTGAGCATAAACTTATGGCTCAAGGGGGAGTCCAGCGGCTGTGGTATACCGGAGCCATGTTTCGCTATGAGCGCCCCCAAGCAGGCAGACAAAGGCAATTCCATCAACTAGGAGCAGAGGTATTTGGTAGCTCTAGTTTCCGGGCAGATGGGGAAGTGATTGCTTTGGCAGTTCAGATTTTGCAGACTTTGGGCTTAAAAAATTTGCACCTAGACCTAAATTCCGTGGGTAATATTAGCGATCGCCAAACCTACCGCCAGGCGTTGGTAGACTATTTCACTCCCTACAAAGATGATCTAGATACAGATTCTCAAGACCGCTTAACTCGTAATCCCCTGAGAATTTTGGACAGTAAAGATGCCAAGACTCAAGCGATCGCCTTGGGCGCACCTAGTATTGTGGATTACCTCGGAGCAGATTCCAAAAAACACTTTGAGCAAGTCCAAGAATTACTCATGGATTTAGGAATTGCTTATACCTTGAATCCTCGTCTAGTCAGGGGCTTAGACTACTATACCCACACCGCCTTTGAAATCATTTCTGATGATCTAGGCGCTCAAGCAACGGTTTGTGGCGGGGGTCGCTACGATAATCTGGTGGGGCAACTGGGGGGAAGTGACACCCCGGCGGTAGGCTGGGCAATGGGCTTAGAGCGGTTGATTCTTCTTTTGCAGCAATTGGGACAACAATCTTTTGCTAGACCTGATTTCTACGTAATTTCTAAGGGCGAACTGGCTGAAAAACAGGCGGTAGTTTTGACCCAAAAGTTAAGAGAGCAAGGATTTAGTTTAGAGCTAGACCTTAGCGGTAGTGCGATCACAAAACAATTCAAACGAGCCGATCGATCCAGAGCCTTAGCTTGTTTAATCCTTGGAGATGCCGAAGCAGCGAATAATACTGCTCAGTTAAAATTCCTGAAGACTGGGGAACAAAGGGCGATCGACCAAGCTGATCTACTCCAAAACTCAGAATCCTTAAAACAGGAATTACAGCAGATTTTCTCCTGAATAGCCCTTGACATATTAGAATCAAGCAAGAGAATCAATCCTAGAAATTAATCCCATAACTTATACAAAAGCCCTAGGTGCTGTAGGGGCGCAAAGCCTTGTGCTCTTTTAGCTATAACTAATGTTGTGATTACTAATTACTTCATACTATAAGTAATTAAAAGACAAACAAATCTAAATTAAGTTCCTTATTAGTTTTTTCAGAAAACCATTCTATTGATCCTTAGATAATAGGAAACTGTTTAACTAATTCTACGTCAAAATCAGAAGAATCATCTAAATCCGTAAAACTCCATGAAAAAATCATTAATTAATAAATTAGTTGCTACAACTTTAGCAATTTTATCTCTTGGTACAGCTATCTCTAGCCACGCTCAAACTAGTTTATTTGGTAGTTCTGAGGTTGATCAAAGTAAGTTTGTAGTAACAGCTATTCCCTCATCAATTAGCAATCTCTATCAATTAGTTATTATTGAACAAGTATCTAGTACTCGGAATTGTTGGAGTGAAAGTGGTAGTAATCCAACTATAGTAAATCCCCTATTATTACAGTTTGATTTTAGTGGTATTTGTGGCCGAGCTACGGATAGTAATGGCTACTCAATTCGGATGGGAGGGCAAGATTTAGGAGTTAGTTATAGCTTTAGTTTTGTGCGATCGGGCAATGATTTGGTAATGGTGGGTAGTGACCCTTTTAACCCTAGAGGAGCAAAGATAGAAATTGGGAGAACTAATGGGTTAAGTCAATCTCCCATGAAGGTTAATCTTAATCCCGGCTGGCGGTTGACGAGAAGAACCTACGAAGGCTCTCCTTTAGGACATATTTACCTGACAAATAACCGTACTCTCAATCAAGTTATCGCTGATGCTGGAGGAACTCCCAGCCCAAGTCCCAGTCCTAGTCCTAGCCCCAGCCCAAGTCCTAGCCCAAGTCCCAGTCCTAGCCCCAGCCCTAGCCCCAGCCCTAGCAGGTTTACTGATATCAATAATGATATTTATGTTAATGAGATTAGCCAAGCAGTTAACCTTGGGATAATCTCTGGCTTTGAAGATAATACTTTTCGTCCTCTTTTAACCCTAACCAGAGAACAACTAGTTTCTATGGTTTTTGATGGAATTTCCAAAAATATTAATAATAACGTAACCCTACCTACTAGATTTGTAATTAATCCCTATCCTGATGTAGCCGTGAGTCGTTGGAGTGCTGCCAAGATTCAGTGGGCGAAGAATAATCGGATTGTTAGTGGCTATGATGATGGCAGCTTTCGTCCGGGGCAACCGGTGACTAGGGCTGAGTTGATTGCTGTTCAGCGCCGGGCTGCGGAGTATTCCTTAGCTTTGCGGGGTAGTACTGCCCAGATTACCCCCCGCCAGACTCCGGTGATTTTTACAGATATGAGTGGTCACTGGGCGGCTGGTTTGGTGAGTCAAATGTCTGGTTATTGTAGTGTAGCTTCACCTATAAATGAGGTGGGAACAATATTTGCCCCTAATAATGCTAGTCAAAGAAATTATGCAGCAGCGGCAACCCTGCGTATGATTAATTGTGTAAAAACTAATTAGTGGTGGTTGATGAAGATTTTGCTACTCAGTGTGCATCCTCCCCAAGGTGGTGGTTCTGCCCATTCTAGTCAGGAGTTGGCAGCAGGGTTACGGAATCTCGGTCATGAGGTGATCCATCTAGCTCCCTACCGATCTGAGACCGATCGCTCAAATTATGCCGATTTAATTTGGTTCCCAGCAGATTTCCCGGATGGCTTGCAAATTTCTTCAGCAGCCCAACAGGTGATGGATAGCTATGTCCAGCAGGTATACCTGAAGTATGGGCAGTTTGATTGGGTAATTTTAGGTAGGGAGTCTTTTCTGTGGCAGGTTCCCTCAATTCGGGCTGTCCACCGGGGAGCGATCGCTGTGATTGTCCGGGGAGCTTATATTAATAAATTAGTAGGAACAGAGGCCGTAGATCCGCAACTAAGGAAGCAATTGGTTAATCTATACCGGGGTTGCGATCGTATTATTTGTATTGCCGAACATCTAGTCACCTCTGTCCAAAAAGCTGTGGGTAATGTTCCCATCACTTTCCTACCTAACCCTATCGATTTATCTCCCTTTCAAGCAATTCTTCCCCAGAAATCTTTTTCAGGGAAGCCGATCCAGATTCTTATGGCTGCCCAACTCAAAGCCCGAAAACGTCCCTTGGATGCGGTGGAGATTATACATTTTCTAGTCCAAAAGGGGACAGATTGCTATTTAACTATCTGTGGAGATGGGGTTGATCGAGACCAAATGGTAGAATTAATTTATCGTTACGGCCTAGAGCAGCGGATTAGTCTTAAGGGAAAACTAGAGCGACAAGAAGTAGTCAAGCATCTTCAAGAAACAGATATTGTGTTGCTATGCTCAGATAATGAGGGCAGACCCAGAGTGTTGCAAGAGGCGATCGCAGCGGGAAAAGCGATCGTTGCCTACGATAATCCCGGCTCCCATGAGGTCATAAATTCTTGGGTTGAACCTTGGCAGCTAGGAAGATTGGTAGCGATCGGTGACACCGTAGCTGCGGGGGAAGCAATCTTAGAATTAGCCCAACTCCTCCAGCAAAATCCCCCACCAGTCCTCCCCATCCCCAGTTCCCAACAAATCCTTAGCCAGTATGAGGCTCTTCTCCAAGAATTAATATGATCCATGCACCATTCTAACCACTACCAAACTCTTCAAGTTAGTTCCCACGCTAGTGCCGCAGAAATTAAACAGGCTTATCGACAGTTAGTTAAACAGTTTCATCCCGATAGCCAGAGTACTAATGCTGACCATGAGCAGATTGTACGGATTAACGCTGCCTACGAAATTCTGGGAGACCACCAGCGCCGCCAAAGCTACGATCGAGAATTAGCCACTCCAGAATATGCTCCTACGAATAATCACAGCAATAAAAGCGATCGGCAACAGCGCACCGCCCAAGCCCAGAAAGCCCAACGCCATCGAGCAACTGGTCGGGATATCGATCAACAGTTAGACTACTGGCAAAAAAAGGTATATAGCCCCATCAACCGTCACTTAGCTAAGATAATTAAATCCCTCGCCTCAGAACTAGATGCCCTAGCCGCAGATCCCTTTGACCAAGAATTGATGGAAGATTTTGAAAATTACATTACAAATTGTCGTCAATTCCATCACCAGGCACAACAGATTTTTCAGCAATACCCTAACCCTATAAAAGCTGCCGGGGTAGCGGCCGACCTCTACCATTGCCTGTGCCGCATTTCTGAAGGCATAGAAGAGTTACATTGGTTTACTACTAGTTATGATGACCAGCATCTGCACACAGGACAAGAATTATTTCGCATTGCTAATGCTCTACGTCTTGAAGCCCAAAGGTCACTACAAATAGTTAGTGGAAAGTAGCTGAAACATTTATTGAGTCTCGAGATTCCTAAATCCCTCTTCAAAACAAGAACCTTGGAAAACTCTTCTAGGAGCTACAGCAATTTGTATTCAGGTAAGTGGCAAGAAAAACCCTCTTTTCTTGTATGCCCGTTTCTGGTATGCCCGGAGGGCTTTAGGGCTTTAAGCTCCGCCCTAACGTGCCGCTACCCTAAAGCAAAGGGAGACTTGAAGATCAAGATTGTAGATTACTAGATTGCAATCTGCTGTAACTTATAAAAAGGTGCTTAACCCCTTATCTATCCTAAGCACAATAGCAAGCGCTATGGCTCCAGATTTTGTTAGACTTTGTTAACTAGTTTTATCTCTAAAAGTCACTATCTGCTTTTTATGGAATGTATTATTAATCGTCGTGCCGAGTTTTCTGCCAGTCATCGCTATTGGTTGCCAGAATTGAGTGAGGTGGAAAATCAGAAAAATTTTGGTCTTTGTACCCGCTTCCCCGGTCATGGACATAATTATGTACTGTACGTTTCCCTGATTGGGGATATTGACCAGTATGGCATGGTGCAAAACTTGTCAGAAGTGAAGCAAGTTATTAAAAAAGAAGTAACTAGTCAGCTTAATTTTAGCTATCTTAATGATATCTGGGCTGATTTCCAGCAAACTCTACCCACCACAGAAAATATTGCCCGGGTGATTTGGCAGCGCCTAGCTCCCTATCTGCCTCTCGTGAAAATAGAACTCTACGAACACCCAGAACTCTGGGCGGAATACCAAGGAAATAGTATGGAAGCATTTTTAACTGTCAGTACCCACTTTAGTGCTGCCCACCGTTTAGCACGTCCTGATCTTAGCTATGAAGAAAACTGTGAAATCTATGGCAAATGTGCTCGCCCCAATGGTCATGGTCATAACTACCATCTAGAAGTGACTATCAAAGGCGAGATTGATCCCCGCACCGGAATGATTGTAGATCTAGTTGCTTTTCAAAAGGCGATCGATGATCTGGTGGTCGAGCCTTTTGATCATACTTTTTTAAATAAAGATATTCTTTATTTTGCGGAAGTAGTCCCCACCGCAGAGAATATTGCAGTGCATATCCGGGATCTTTTACAAGAGGCGATCGCTAACCTAGGAGCTACCCTCCATAAAATTAAGCTCATCGAAAGTCCTAACAACTCCTGTGAGGTCTATGGCAACGTGATCCCCTCCCATGCACCCCTCCTAGAAAAAGTTACTGCCGGAGTTATCTGAGCCACTAGGACTAGGTTTTGGTAGTTTACTCTGAGCCAAATCTCTGATAAATCTTTGATAAATCTCTTATCAAGCAGGAAGAAAATTTACTACCCAAAATAACTTCCTTTGATATGATGGGCAAAAGTCAAGGTTAATTGGCTTACTAAATATTTTAGTTGAAAGCAAAATTGAGGAAAATATGGAATCCAAACAATATGAACCTTCCCAGCCCACTACCTCAGAGGCAGAAGCGACTCCTACAGCCATGAAAGTAAATATGGATCAGGCGGGAACTATGATTAAAATTCCTGCCCAAAACGGGACTAGTGAACAGGTGCAGGAGTGGTTAGAACCTGTATCATCCTTTCTATCCTCTCTGCCAGACCAAGTAGGCAATTTTGTCTCTGATTATCAAAAACCCTTGATCACGATCTTGCTTCTTTTATCTGGAGTTGTCACAGTTAAGGTAGTATTGGCTGTCCTAGATGCTATTAATGACATCCCTTTACTCTCTCCAGTATTTGAACTAGTTGGGGTCATCTACTCTGGCTGGTTTGTATACCGCTATCTCCTAAATGCTGCTACTCGCCAAGAACTTTCTCAAGATTTTAATACTCTTAAAGGTCAGGTACTTGGCAATAAGGATAGCTAGACCAGTGGTTAATTATCTAGTATTAATCAGGTATGGCAATCCTCGGTGAATTGTGGATAGACAAGGGGCTTAAGCCCCTTGTTACAGCAAACTTCATCAAATAACTTAGAAATGTTGTAGTAGTTAATTAACTTAGAAGATTTTCTAATCTAATAATTGGCTGAAAGTCCTGAGTGCCGCCCCTAAATTGGTGTGAAACTCTTATCTTATATTTTCAAAGCTCACTTTTGATTTACCCCCAATACCTCCATGACCGCAATCCAAAAAAATAATAAGAGCAATTATTCCCCTTCTAGGAATGGCAGAAACCATAGCAAGGATAACCGGACTGTAGGACGTAATTTCCAGTCTTTGCTGGTCATGCTGATTGTCACCTTGTTACTAGGGGCAGGTATTATTCCTCGGTTGTTTTATCTACAGGTAGTTCAGGGTGATCGCCATAAGCAGTTGGCAGATAACAATCGAATTCGTTTAATCCTTAAGGCTCCCATCCGGGGCAATATCTTCGATCGCAACGGCAAAATTCTGGCCAGCAGCCGCCTCTCTCACGCAGTATACCTATGGCCTGTGGCTCTGAAAAAAGCCCAATGGACAGAAACCAGAAAACGTATTTCTCAAATTCTGAATATTCCAGAAGCAGAAATTCAAAAACGTCTAGAAGCAGAAGGTTACAGTTCCCCTTCCCTGTTGAGAATTGCTAGAGGGATTAGCCCCACCCAAATTACAGCCCTAGCAGAATATGGAACCCAAATGGAAGGGGTAGAGGTGGATGTGGAAGCAGTGCGTAATTATCCTAATGGAGATTTAGCTGCTCATATTCTTGGTTATACAGGAGAAATCAGTGAAGAAGAATTAGCCAAAATGAAACCCCAAGGCTACCGGATGGGGGATATTATAGGGCAAATGGGAGTGGAATCTTCTTTTGAGTCTCTGCTGCGGGGAGAATGGGGCGGACAACAGGTAGAAGTAGATGGAGCAAATCAAGTCTTGCAAATTCTAGGTCAAAAGCAAGCAAAGCCGGGAAATAATATTCAACTTACTATTGATATAGATTTGCAAAAAGAGGCGGAGAAAATTTTGGGCGATCGCCAAGGAGCGATTATTGCCCTTGACCCCAGAAATGGGGAAGTATTAGCAATGGTCAGTCGCCCCACTTTTGACCCAAACATCTTTTCTAGTCGTATTAGCGAAGCAACTTGGGAACAACTCCAAAGTAAGGGTAATCCCTTCATCAACCGTACCTTACGAGGATTTCCCCCTGCTAGTACTTTTAAGATTGTTACGGCAGCGGCGGGGATGGAAACTGATAAATTCAGTCCTGATACCGTCTTACCTACCTATGCAGCTTTGAGTTTGGGGGGCGGCGCAGAATTAGGAGAGTCTAACAAGGCAGGTTATGGAATGCTGGATTTCGTAGGGGCGATCGCTTATAGTAGCAACACTTTTTTTGGTCAGGTGGCCAAGGGTGTGGGTGGTCCAGATTTAATTAGTTGGACCCGGAAATTTGGATTTGGGAAAAAAACGGGTATTGAACTGGCAGATGAAGAATCTCCGGGTTTAGTCGCTGATAATGCTTGGAAAATGCAAAATCAAAATTGGGAATGGACTGAGGGAGATACGGTCAATATGTCGATCGGTCAAGGTTTTACTCAAGCTACTCCCCTCCAAGTTGCCGTGATGTTTGCCGTACCTGCCAATGGAGGCTATCGCATCAAACCCCACCTCTTGAAGGATAATGAGATACCTAAAAATTGGCGGGAATCAATGAATATGAAACCGGAGACGATCGCTGTTCTGCAAAAAGGTTTGCGGGCAGTAGTTACCATGGGGACAGGTCAGGTACTCAACGATGCTCCCTTAGCTATTTCAGGTAAAAGTGGTACGGCGGAGGCTCCTCCCGGAGAATCCCATACTTGGTTTGGAGCTTATGGTCCAGCTGAGAATCCAGAAATTGTGGTGGTGGCCTTTGCGGAACATTCTGGGGGTGGTGGGGGAAGTGTGATGGGGCCTTTAGTTGCCCAACTATTTAAGACCTACCATCAGCTAAAGTTGCAGCGATCGGGCGTAACTATACCTGTACCCTCTCCTAGCCCCACCCCCTAGGCTTCTACGGTAGAAGTTCTTGAAAATTTCTTTTTAGTCCATAATTAACGGGAGCTACGACCTCACCTAAAGAACTTTTACGGGTTAATTTTGTCAAAGTATTAACTTGATATACCATCCAATTTGTAGTGTCTAGCGCCGTGAGCCAACCACTGCGGGGATGGTAGGCCCCAGTATCGATATCTAGCCAACCGGGGCCTTGGGCAATTTGTCCGGGAGCAATCCCCGGGAGAGTGAAGGTAATAGTATGCCCAGTAATAATTAACTTATCAGCAAAGTAGGGACGGGGATGGGAATGAAATTCATTGCGAATCCAGCAAAATTGGGAAATACCTTGAGATTGTAAAGGGATAGTAGGATGGACTCCGGCATGGACTAGCCATAGATCGCCCAGATCTAGGTAATCAGGTAACTGCTGCATCCAAGAGAGGTGATCCCCGGTGATCCCCTTACTGCCGTAGCTTTCTAGGGTATTTTTGCCCCCGCTATACATCCATGCTTCTAAGGCTGGTGGGTATATTTCATAGCCCAGAAGAATATCTAATAGCATCTGTTCATGATTTCCCCGTAAACATTGATAACTACTATTTTTGACAAACTCTACCACCTGACGGCTTTGGGAACCACGATCAATTAAGTCTCCCAATAGATAAACTTGATCTTCAGAGTTAGGAGCGATCGCATCTAGCAGAGTCATGAGGCTATCGTAATAACCATGAACATCTCCTATGACAATTCGGCGTTGTGTCATTGTGAATTTACGATTTTGATTTATAGCCTATTTACCCATAGTAGGCTTAAATCTCATCCTAATATGAATTGTGATAATCAAAAGTGATCCTAGTCTCTAAGTCCTCCCTAACTAATTGAGAAATTAATTTGTAGTAGCTGTCAAGAGGTTGGAATAGAAGCACCGATAACAGGGGGCTTAAGGGTCTTGCCTGTCTTCACCTTGGGGATGAACAGGAGAGGAATTATTCCAGAAACTAATCCAGTTGATAAACTGTCTATCAAAAAGAGCCAATAGAGCAGAAAAACTCCAAAGGGAATTAATCTGCTGGATGCTCGACTACATAAAGACTATAGCTATATTCCTATCTAAAAAAACTAGTCTGTGCCACTTGGCTAGATTAGGGAACTATAAAGAGTGCCACAACTGCACCCCTGCCTCCAATCTGGGGAGGATACATTCATATTGTGGGTCAGCAAGCATTTATCAACTGACCACCTACCAACCGCATCACAGTTACTTCCAAAGTTATTGTGCATGAATCTTCCAGATTTTCTAAGGGGCAATACCATGAACTCACCAACTCAAACCGCTAATTCTACCCAAGAAACCGTCACCACTTATTTATCTACATCTGATTTTGAAACCAACCGGGAACAAACAGCCTTAGTCGATTTTCTCTTAGCCGAACTTCTGTCCCAAGTAAGCATCAAATCTAGTCGAGTCTTAGATGTGGCTCAACGGATGGCGGCGGAAGTAGAGCGGATTTGTCGCAAGAGCGATCGCATCCAAGCTACTGGAGATGTACATACTTGGCAAATTAGCCTAGGTCGGCATCGTCTAGAAAAGTGTCTCCAATACTATCAATTAGGTTCTAGACAGGGACGTAAGGAACTCCACAGCAACTTGAGTGTAATGGTTTATCGGCATATTGCCCCCGCTCAAGCTCAATTAAACTTTTCGGCTCGCTATAACCTGATTGAAGACTTTCTTCAAGATTTCTATGTGGAATCGATTAAAGCCTTCCGCCGAGAAAATGAACTACCCAGCAATTATCAACCCCGGACTCAGCTAGAGCTTTCTGAGTACATGGCTTTCACAGAGCAGTACGCCAAGCGTCGGATCAATCTTTTTAATGGCTTTAGTCAGCAATTAATTATTCTCCGTGCCCAAAGTTTTGCTAAACGCCAGCCTGCGGAAACTTCGGTGGATATTGAAGCCGCCGTAGAAACTCAAAAAACTGAAGAAGGTCTAAGTCATTCTCGATCGGCGGTGATGCAACAATTGCGATCACGTCTGGTATCTGATTCTATTGATCCGGCAGAATCGGTGCTGCGCGATCGGGTAATTGCTGAACTAATTAAATACCTAGAAGATCAAGGACAATCTGAGTGTGTTGATTATCTAACCCTCAAGCTCTCGGATCTCTCTGCGGGAGAAATTGATGAGGTGCTTCGCTTGACCCCTAGACAACGGGACTATCTCCAACAACGCTTTAAGTACCATGTGGAAAAATTTGCCCATACTTCTAACTGGGAACTAGTCCACCAATGGCTAGGAGCAGACCTAGACCAAAAATTAGGCATGGTTTCCCAACAATGGCAGATATTTTTCACCACCCTCACCCTAGAACAACAACAACTCTTAGAACTTAAACAATCTCAATACTCTGATGACCAAATTTGTAAGCTCTTGGGCTACACTGCCAAACAACTCCAAAAACGTTGGACAAGCATCCTTGCCTTGGCTAGTAAATTTCGGAATCAGAATTCTTAACATTCTCATTGGGTTATTGTTTACTGCCAAAGGCTAGACACGATGATTTTTAGCAAGCGAATAGGGTTAACGGTTCGACTTCGCTCACCGTACACCGTAATATTTCTACTTGGGGTGACGGCTCAACGAGAACAGCCTCGATCGAGGTACTACGTTCCCTTCCTTCGACAAGCTTACTATAAGACTTGTCGAAGTGGGGTTGGGGGTTGTAGCTTGCTACCTAAATTCTTATCTCGCTACGGTTGGTCTAGATGCCGCTCTAGGAAAGATATTGGTAAAAATGCCAAATCTTTGATTAATAGGCTCCGAAGCATTATTCCAAAGAGTTTCATAATAAAAGAACGAAATCCCTGCAAAGTTCCGGCTCCGAGCTGCGGCCACCTGATCTAGGATTAGCCTAGGTGAATAACTACGATCGCGCACCCCTGTGAGAATACCAATCCCTACTGGAATCCGGCGACTGGCTGCCCGTACCTCTGGCTGGTCAATCTCCCGCAGGAAAGTATTCATATTTTCCCGATAGACCTGCACCAGAAGCTCATCAACCCAGCCTTTTTCTTCCCAAGTTTTCCAATCTGTCAGATAACTATCGTAGGCAAATTGGTAAGGATTAGGAGAGAGACTAACTATAATATTAGGCTTGAGAGATTTAATCTTCCGGTAGATCTGCCCATAAAATTCTGTGATCTTATTTGCTCGCCAGCGGATCCATTGGGGATCACGGACATTGCTGGGGGGAGTTTTGCCGGGGTTTTCTTTTTTGTAGAGTTCGATCGTATAGGGGTCATAGCCTAGTTCTACGGGCAAACCAAAATGGTCATCAAACTGAATACCATCAATATCGTAGAGAGTTACAATCTCTGTCACTAGGTCTGTGATAAAAGTCTGGACTTCTGGATGCCAAGGGTTCAACCACACTCGATCGTGAATCCCTTCCCGGACAATTTTCCCCCCGTTCTGGCGATTTGTTAGCCAATCAGGATGCATTTTGGCCAGTTCAGAATCAGCAGGCGCCATAAACCCAAACTCAAACCAAGGAACTACTGATAACCCCAGTTGCCGACTTTTGGTAATGGTTTCCTGTAAGATATCTCGCCCCTGCAAACCGGGTTCCGGGTCTAATACTTGTCCTGCCACTCTGCCCATAACATCGCTGGGATAAAGCGTGTAACCCCAATTCCACACCGTAGGATAAACTACATTAAAATTAAATTGCTTTAACTGGGTCAAGGCTGCCGCTAAGCGGGGCTGAGAAAATAGCACGTCACTATCAATATTGGTAAGCCAAACTCCACGTAGCTCTGAATTGGGGGAATTTTGGGCAACTATTTGATCTGGTGTTTGATCCAGTATCTGGGCTACTGGTTGGGTGATATTCAAGGGAGATTCCAGAATCTGGGAGTAGCTGGGCTGAAGCAGTGCCAGAACTAAAGCCATGCTGACTAAAAATCCTAGCCAAGATTTCCTCCCCCAGCAACGGCTCCAAGCAATTAATTTATTTACCCCGGCATCAAAAGCCTGCCCAATAATTTTTCCCATAGCTGGTTTAGGTATTGATTTCTTGATGGGTTGATTAGGTTGATCAGTTTGTTTCACGTTGGTTGCCAATGATTACTAGAAATTTACTCTATATTACTTTTCAACCCAGACAATTCTATAACAGGAATGTTGCCGGAAGGAGGTAAAGAAGGTAAGGGAAGGTACAGGGAGGTACAGGAGATACAGAGAAATTAATCGGTGGTGATGGGTAGATTTAGCCACTCGCTGAGTTCGGCGGCTATCCAGTCGATTTCTTTTGTGGTCAATTTACGAAAGGAAGTAAGGGGATATTTATGGGAATCTGCTACTATTTCTAATTTATTGGTTAACCAAATAATATTGCCATCGGCATCTTTACCACAAGGTAAGGATAGTTTGTAAATTGATTGAATAGTTTTAGTACTGCTGGGGGGCAATAGATTTTTTTTGAATCCCCATAGTTCTTTTTTGAGGGAAATTTGAGAGCGATCGACCCGCAGTTTAATTTTGCCAAAATATCTAAGTATAGTAGGAAAAATAACTGCTGCACTAAATAGAGATATCAAAATTACCCATATTGCGATCTCATTAATCCATAACAAACTACTAACTAGGATAAGAGGGATAATAAACGAGACTAAACCTAAAATAGCAAAGACTAGACCCGGAGTTGAGATCGTAAACTCAATATATTCAGTGCTTTTTTTACAAACAATATCTGTATATGGGGGTTTCAGTGCAAAATTATTTATTGATTTAGCTAATTCTGATAATTGATTTGTTGGGGCGATCGCTGGACGAATTTCTTGTTTATTTAGTGCGTCCAAAGCTTGGGTAGCTGTAGCAAGGCGCTGTTCTAAACTAGGTTCTGTTAACCAGCCTAACCAATCACTAAAAGCTGGACTGAGATTCGCAAAAGATGTAAATTGAATCCGCATATTTTCTTGGGGTAATTCAGTCGGATGTCTGCCCGTAGCTAAATAAATCAAAGTTGCTCCTAAGCTATATAAATCTGTAGCTGGATTAGTTCTGCCACCAAATTGTTCTGGAGGCATATAGCCATAGGTTCCGACTACGGTAATCGTGCTTCCTTCTTGGGCAGCAAGGTGTTGCACAGAACCAAAATCTACTAAATACACATCGCCTACTTGATGACCAGACCTATTAGATAATAGAATATTACTAGGTTTGATATCTCGATGGATAATAGCTGGATTTTGTGATTGTAAATAGATCAGAATATCTAATAAAGCACGGGCAATTTGGTTAACTTCTACTTCAGAGAAAGTTCTTCCACTCTTTAGACATTGTTCTAAATTATCTGCTGCTATATATGTCTGAACTAGGGCAAAACCTTTGAAATCTGGCTCGTCTATTTCTAGGTAATCTAGATAGCGAGGAATTGCTGGATGATTTAATTGCTTCAGGGTTTCTGCTTCTCTCGTAAATAGTTTCAAGTGTTGCCAAGAAAAGTTATTATCTAAGCTTAAAAGTTTGACAACTGCAAGGTTATTAGTAATATTGGTGGCTAGTTTATCAAGAGCCAAGAAAGTCTTTCTGCCAATACCAAGTTGTTGTTGTAGTAAATAGCGATGTTGCTCTGCAACGCTAACGCCAACGCCTAATAAGTTTCCTTCCATTATCTTTCCCCAGTTTGTTTCTGATACCAGAGAGCAATACGATAACTAATTAATCCCATTAATAGACCTGCAATTATAAAAGGTAATCCTACACCAAGGATAGGTAATAAGATTTCCATGAATGAGGGATTTGAGGGAATTGAAAATATGGCTGATCTAAATAGGGAGATATTGAATAATCCGAAACAGGCTGTACACCACCAAAATCCCAATCTTCCTGCCCAGCGAGGATAGTGTTTTCCTTTATTTTGGAGAAACAGGGTAAATATGGCGATGATCAACCCATTAATAGACCCTAAGATAAAGCCAAATATGGCACCGCTTAAGACACCAAGTACGATACCTAAAGCGATATTAAAAATTTGAGGAGATATCTCAATGCCGCTAATGATAGTGTAAGAATAAGCAGAATCGGGATGAGCAAAAGAAAAAAACATCATGTATATACTGTTAGCTACGATGCCATACACACTCCCAAACGATAAACCCATAGCAGTACTCCGCCATAGAAAATTCCAGAATAGACGCTGGATGGTCATGGGTTCTTGAGGCGACAGGGGAGGGAGTTTCTGAGAAAGATTAATGGGTTGATTTAATACTTGTTTGGCATTGAGTGCTTGGGAAAAACGTTTATCTAAACTGGGGTGAGTAGCTTTTTGTAGCCAGGCAGTGAAGCTAGAACTGAGGTTTGTGAACTGGGCAAATTGGATTTGCAACTCTCTCTGGGGTAGATCCGCGGGATGGCTGTCGGTGATTAATCTCAACGCAGTGCAACCCAAACTATAAATATCAGAAGCCGGGACAGCACTACCACCAAATTGCTCAGGGGGCATATAGCCATAGGTTCCCACCACGGTCATCGTCTGTCCGGCACGGGTTGCCAATGTTTGCACTGAGCCAAAATCTACTAGATAAACTTGACCAATAGAGTTACCCGATCGATCGCCCAAGAGAATATTACTAGGCTTAATATCTCGATGAATTACCGGGGGATGGCGATCGTG
>JANMHD010000087.1:0-15928 GCA_031374985.1 Coleofasciculaceae cyanobacterium OTE_70_metabat_329
TTTGGAGTCATGCAAATTTCTCCTGGCCATGTCATCTCCGAGGAGAGCGGGAAAAACAAGGCAAAGAATAGAAAAATCTAGGCTCATCACATGGATAAATCTACTGGTCTGCCATTGGCGAATAAAATCTGGCCAATTGCCTTGAGTTAAACCATAAAAGAGAAGAGCGATCGCCCCACTTAAGAGAACTATCCCTGTAATTTTTGATTCCCATACTGCCAGACCCCAGCCTTTTTTACCCGTAAAGTGGGGATTAGGCGATCGCCATGCCAAGTAAGGCAGAATTGCAAAAGCTCCTACCCCAAAAGAAGCTGTGACAAACAGCCAAGCTGGAAGTTTTTGTCCCCGCCCATCGGTGAACATTAAGCAACCGTAGAGCAGGGGGAAGATACCCATAATATTAAATAGGGCTATAACTAGAGGATTGATCCCCTCTAATTTCATATTAATTAAGTTACTAATCAAAGTTGCTGTATTGGGGTCATCCAAGGGGGCAAACACGAAAGCATAGCTAGTGAAACCTAGCCATAGGAGCATAAAACCAATTTTTCTTGCCATAACTTTTAATTTTTCCCTACTTTTTTACTGTCCTATTAATCCTAAAGGATTTCACTTACCGTAGGCGGGTAAAATCCTTTACAAAAAGCAATTTGATCTAGCAAATAATTTAGGGTTTTTTATCCCAATCTGATGTTATTTAATATTTTTGCAACTTTGAGATGTTCCCAGTCTTTTTTAGAGAGTTTGGAGGCTATAACTTAAAATCTGATTGAGCTTGCCACTTTTATAACCTTCCAAATCTAGGGTGACGTAGAGAAAGCCAAAACTTTGAAAAGCAGCGACTAATTGGGGTAAATCGTGGGTTAAGATAAATTCTTTGATTTGTTCTGGGGGCAGTTCAATTTTGGCAGTTTCTCCTTCAGATCGTACCCGCAGATTTTTTAGCCCCAACTGCCGTAGATATCTTTCTCCCCTGCCCACTCGTTGGAGCTTTTCAATGGTAATTTCTTCACCGTAGGGAAACCGAGAACTGAGGCAGGGTTGGGCGGGTTTATCCCACCAAGATAAACCTAGGTATTGGGAGAGTTGGCGGACTTCGGCTTTGGTTAAACCAATTTCGGCAAGGGGCGATCGTGCCCCTCGTTCCTTGGCAGCTTGAATCCCCGGACGATAATCTTGCAAGTCATCGGCATTCACTCCATCCACCACGTAGGGATAATCCCTTTCTAAGGCTAAGGGTTTAAGAGTATCATGGAGTTCGCTTTTGCAGAAATAGCAGCGATTGATGGGATTACTGGTGTAGTTAGGGTTGTCCATTTCATGGGTGATGACTACCTCGTGGGTAATCCCAATTTCAGCCGCTTGGATTTTGGCATCTTCTAGCTCTTCGGGCAATAAAGAAGGGGAGTTGGCGGTGATGGCCAGGGAACGATCGCCTAGTACGTCAAAAGCAATTTTTGCCATGAGGGTACTATCTACCCCACCAGAGTAGGCAATTAAAGCCCGATCCATTTCCTCAAATAGTTGTTGAAGTTGGCTTAATTTAGTACGAAGGGATGAAGATATTTCCATAAATTTATCTAGATTTATCGATTAAACCAGTTGAGCTAAAACTAGAATGGCTTTTTCTTAGTCTTCATTCTATATTTCTTCTTAAGTCTAGTGTTATATCTTACCATGAAAACCCCAAGGAAAAGTGATATCTTGCCAGAAAACAGCAATTCTTTTTAGGAAAATAGTCCTGATCAAGAAAAGCTGGAATCCCTATTCTGTCGTTCGGCAACTGAGACAAAAAAGCCTTTTTGATAGTGATTTTTAGTACATACATTCTGAAATAAGAATTGCTGGCTAAAAAAGGCTATGAAATTAGGCTGTTCCCACTATGTTAAAATGATTTTACCTTTTGCATAACTTGCATAATTAGGGAGCAAATAATCTAATCTGATAGCTTTATAAAGTAATTCTCTAGCTCGTGGACAACAGGCAAGAGGCTTAAATTCTTTGTATGATAATACTGTTTTTCTATAAATAAAGACTGCTAAAATTGTTCTAAAAATACTTATATGGAAATTGAATTTAGAGAAGTTAATACCTTTGATTTGTGGATTTGGCTAGAGTTTCCTACTGTGCCTTCTCAGATGGAAAAAGAATACGTAGAAGAAGTATTTAATTCTTGGTTTTGTTTAGGTAAATTAGGAGGATTTAATGCGGAGAATCTTCAGGTACAAGAAATAGGGCTAGATATTGGCTATATGCACTACGATGATCAGACAGCCGATGATAGTTTCTTGGCAGTCATGCATAACCAAGGAGAATTTGAGTATGAAGGAATGTGGGCTAGGTGCTGGTTTGATTTGGGGACTAGTGATGCGATCGCTCTAGATATTTTGATCAATGCTCTATCTCGTTTGCATCAAGAATATGTACCAATAAACCGATTGATTATCGGCGGACAAAATGAAGATTGGCAAGTAGAAAGCCTTGGTTATGCGGCAATTTATGATGAGAATTAGGGAGAGGAGTTATGGGAAGGTAAGGGGATGTAAGGGGAGGTATAAGGAGGTACAAGATGTACAATATTAATTTAATTTATTAAGGATGTTTTATGTGGATTCAAGGACAGATTAGAGTATTAGCTTTGGGATTGATTCAGCGGAATAATCGCTTATTTCTTTCTCAAGGTTATGATGCGGTGAAGCAGGATTATTTCTATCGAGCTTTAGGAGGTGGAATAGATTTTGGAGAATCTAGTGAAGTAGCTTTGCATCGAGAGTTTCAAGAAGAACTACAGGCAGAGATTACTAATCTTAAATATTTGGGTTGCTTAGAAAATATTTTTACCTTTGGCGGCAATTCCGGTCATGAATTGATCCAACTTTATCGGTGTGATTTTGTGGATCCCAAATTTTATCAACTGGAATCTACTACTTTTATGGAGGGGCTACGGGAAAAAACAGCCCTCTGGGTAGAGATCGATCGTCTCCGCTCTGGCGAACTCCGCCTAGTCCCAGAAAATTTTCTGGATTATCTACCCTAAATAACGTCAGTTCGGGATAAGAAATCCCCCTCATCCCCCAACCCCTTCTCCCATAAGGGGCGAAGGGGAGTAAGACTAAATTTTCTTGTTCCCTCTCCCGTTCTGGGAGAGGGCTAGGGTGAGGGTTCCGGCTTAACCCGAATTCACGTTAAATAAAATAGTTCTAGAAAGGTAAGAATGTTTAGAGGATGTTTAAGAAGTGTCTAGTGGTTGAAACCGCAGCTATAAGAACAAAGTCCAACCTTGCGGACTAAGAAAAATCTAGGACTTTCTGCAACCTGCGTAGGCAGGTTTTGCTCCTGTAGGTACGACTTTAGTCGCCAAGCTACTTTTCCGACATCCTCTTAGGAAAATCTTTACTTTTTTAGTCCTACCCTAACCGGGAGGCCATTGGAGTTGCCTACCACCGAGAATATGCAAATGCAGGTGATTTACGGTTTGTCCTCCATCAGCGCCATTATTGATTACTATTCGATAGCCCCTAGTTAGTCCCACTTCGGCTGCTACCCGCTTTGCTGTCAATAATAAGTGACCTAAAAGAGCGTGATCTTCTGACTCAGCTAATTCTATTTGAGGAATTGGTTTTTTAGGAATAAGTAAGATATGGATAGGAGCTTGGGGCGTAATATCTCGAAAGGCAAGACAGAGATCATCTTCATAGACAATATCAGCAGGAATTTCTCGGCGGATGATTTTACCAAAAATTGTATCTGAGCTAGTCATATTTATTTATGATTATTTTTCACAATTATTTTCTTATCATACGATGATTGCTATGGCGATCCTAAATCCTTTGCTAGATCAAATAGCTTCTAGTAAATGATTGCTATAGACAAAGAAAACCCGTCAAAATATCCTGAGTAATTAGCATCACCCTGAAAAGTAGCTACAGCAGCTACAGAAGTTCTTTTAGACAATTCTGAGGAGCAAGATAAACTCTCTAGGAAAATAAAAATTGCTTAATCAACTTTTTAGGTTATATGATAACTGCATCTGTGTGTAGTGTGAGGAAGTGTAATTTATGGTTTCATCTCCCGTCCATTCTCTGGACTTGAGTAATGCTGTCCTAGGGCGGCAAAGTTTGCGGGACTATAGTAATTTGTTGGAGCGATCGCTGCTTCTGCCTCAGAGTCCCCTATTTGGTACTGATGGAATTCGGGGCAAGGTGGGAGATATCCTAACCGAGGCTCTGGCAGTACAGGTGGGCTGGGCAACGGGTCGAGTTTTAGGAACCCAACTCAGTCACCAGCAAAATCAAGGCATCGTAATTTTAGGCATGGACTCCCGCAATTCTAGTCCCGCCCTTGCAGAAGCGATCGCCTTTGGTTTGGTTAGCACCGGTCTAACCGTGTGGCATTTGGGCTTATGTCCCACTCCTTGTGTTGCTAGTCTGATTCCTGTATTAGGCGCAATCGGCGGTGTGATGATCTCCGCTAGTCATAATCCCCCGGAAGATAATGGAATTAAGTTATTTGGAGCAGATGGGAAAAAGCTGTCTTGGGAATTACAAGCCCAGATCGAGACTTATCTCCGTAGCCCCGAACCAAAAGTTACCCTTGCTCCCGGCAAGTATCGATTGTGTCCCGAACTGTGTGCAAATTATTTAGCCAATCTCCAGCAAACCCTACCCCCAAATACTAGCTTTCAAGGCATGAAGATTGTCTTAGATCTGGCTTGGGGAGCGGCTGTAGATTTGGCTCCCCTAGGATTTACTCAGTTGGGGGCAGAGGTAATTAGTTTGCATGGGTTGGCAGACGGCGATCGTATCAATGTTCATTGTGGTTCTACTCATCTCGGCGCCCTCCAAGCAGCAGTGATCCAACACCAAGCAGACCTAGGATTTGCCTTTGATGGTGATGCCGATCGCCTCTTGGCAGTGGATAGTCAAGGCCGGGTCATAGATGGAGATTACATTCTCTATGTCTGGGGAAAATCTCTCTTAGAAGCCGGAAAACTACCTCAAAACACGATCGTCACTACGGTTATGGCTAATTTGGGGTTTGAAAAAGCATGGGAGAACTTGGGGGGAACTTTCCTGAGAACTGCCGTAGGCGATCAGCACGTCCAAGCCGCTATGCAAACCACCGGGGCAATGTTAGGGGGTGAACAGTCTGGCCACATCCTCTGCCCCCACTACAGTGTCAGTGGTGATGGTTTATTAGTAGCAATGCACCTAACCAAATTAGTAAAAAGCTCCGGGACTTCCCTTGCTGCTCTGAGAGATAACAGTTTTGCTACCTATCCCCAACTCCTGCGAAATGTCCGGGTAGAAAATCGAGAAACCCGCCTTGGTTGGGAAAGCTG
Organism: Coleofasciculaceae cyanobacterium OTE_70_metabat_329; assembly: GCA_031374985.1. Lineage (GTDB taxonomy): Bacteria > Cyanobacteriota > Cyanobacteriia > Cyanobacteriales > JAAUUE01 > JAAUUE01. The sequence continues at coordinate 5,342 of JANMHD010000087.1, forward strand.
TCCAGAACTGCAACAGGCGATCGCCCAAGCAGAACACGCAATGGCCGGTCAAGGCAGAATCTTGGTTCGGGCCTCTGGGACAGAACCCCTCATCCGGGTCATGGTAGAAGCGATCGAGCAATCAATGGTAGATTACTGGGCAGAATACCTAGTCCAGGTAGTAGAAACTTATTTGCACTAAATTCCTTTCCTAAAGCAGATTGCGATGTAGTAAGCCACAATCTTGATCTTCAATCTTCAAGTCTCCCTTAAAAAGGGAGATTTAGAGGGTTTTTCTTGCCACTTATCTGAACACAAATTGCTGTAAGAAATAGCCATCAAAATAATGGCAAAAACATAAAACCCAGTAATAGCAATAAACGCTGCCACTGGGTTTCAATTTGTTTTAAGGAGCTTAGGTTGCAGCCAAAAACTATTCTCTTGGCATCAGAGCAACGGGGTTTACTGCTCCCTTGCCTGTGGGGTGAATTTCAAAATGGAGGTGGGGTCCAGTACTATTACCAGTACTTCCCATTTCTGAAATTTGTTCGCCTTGATCTACTTTTTGTCCTTCTCGGACTAGGATACGGTTGTTATGGGCATACAGGGTAAGACTACCATCTGCGTGCTGTACTTCCACCAGATTACCGTAACCACCATCATTCCATCCTGCTGTAACTACTACTCCCGGAGCCGCAGCCATAATGGGCGTACCTGTAGGAGCAGCAATATCGATACCACGGTGCATTCTGCCCCAACGCATCCCGTAACCAGAGGTTAAAACCCCTTCTGCTGGCCAGATATAACCATTGAACTGAGCCGGACTATTAGGGAGATAAGTCTCTGCCGGAGATAAGGGTGGTAACTCAGGAGATACGACCTGTCCAATAGGAAGTTGTAACATTGGATTCAGAACACCCGCAGGGCTGGGAGCTACGGCTACAAGCTGTGGTTGGGTTGGTAAGGGGGAAACCGCACTTTGAGTAGTAGCTCTAAACTGGGGATCGACTTGCTCTAGACCTCTAGAATTGTTCGTAAACAAAGGCCTAGATTCTTGACTAGGAGTTGAGGCTGAGTTCTGATTTATCAACACAGGTTGGCTAGCTGTTTGTTGATGATTTTGGTGTTCCTCCCGCATTCGCCGAATATCAGCTCTTAGTCTTTCAGTTACCAATTCATCTTGAGTAAGTTGGCTTGTAGAAGAGCTAGTGGAGGTTGGTAAACTAGCAGTGGCGCCACCAAATATTCCACCGGGGCTAGGTTGGGGCAAAGCTGCAATAGTAACATTAGACGGAGGAGTAACAAGACTCACCTCAGAGACATTGCCAGATTTTTGAGTATTATCTACTCCAGAAGAAATTACAGACATAGCTCTATTAGAGTTGACAGGGATAGTTAATCTTTGGTCAACAAAAAGTAGATTGGGATTATTGATCCGGTTAGCTCTAGCTATTTCTTGACGAGAAACACCATAACGACGGGCGATCGCATCCAAAGTTTCTCCAGGTCTTACCTGATGAACTTCTGGTAGGGAGGCTGCTGCTAATTCTTGATTTCCTACAGGAGGGAGATTAGAGTTACTGGGTAGTACTGCCACAGCAGATGGAAATATATTAGTTGGAGATGCCCCAGAAACTGACTCTGGGGTATGAGCAACCCAATTACTGGTTGTATTCGGACTAGAAGAGCTACTTACCCAGTTAGCATTACCAGCATTTGGTAAAGATGATGGAGTAACTACTACTGGTACTGAAGGAGTCACCACGGGGGTTGAAATTTGGCGGTCGGCTCTGAGAGTAGCTGCGTTAGTTGCTGCATTATTACTTGTAAGAGTAGTTGCAGAAGTTGTATCGGGAACTGAGGCTGATGTACCTTGAGAATTAGTAGAAGATAATTCTTTATTGGGAGAATCTTGAGCAGAAGCAACTACTATAGGGGACGGTACTAAGACTTGCCGAGAAGATTGATTGCTATTTAACCAACCAGATACTGGACTGGGCTGAGTCGGAACAGTGGCAACTAAGTTATTTTGGTTAATAAAGTTTGCTCCGCTGTTTCTTTCAAGCCGCCAGCCACCCAAGGTGTCTCGGAGTTGATCCCTTTGCCCTCTGAGATTCCGGAGTGCCTCATTTTGTCTAGCTTGAAGAATTGGTTCTGGACTAGCTGCCTCTTGAAAATTTGGGGGAATATTTGCTTGAATAACAGGACTTGAGATAGATGTATTTTGAAGTTGCGCCTTGGACACACCATAGATAGAAGAATTAGCTGAGGTAATTTCACCCAACTGCATTTCATGGATGGCGTTTGTAGTGGGGATTCTTAAGGACTGACCAACTGTTAGAGTAGCTTTAAGATCGAGATTGTTTGCTTGGGCGATCGCATCAGCAGATATCTGATATTTCTGTGCCAGTTGCCAAAAATTATCTCCAGACTGTACTTGATGATAAACCGTAGTTTGAATAGGTGCGATGACGACAGGAGAACTGGGTTCTACTGCATCAGTATTTACCTTTGAACTTTGGGTACTTAACCCTTGAACCGTTGTTGGTTGATTTACTAGCTGGTTGTTATCTGAGGATAAGTTCAGTCCAGTACCTTGAGTAGGGGTTACAGGGCTAATATTAAGGGGTTCAGCTGCGATCGCTTCATCTCCCTGCCGGGGAAGCAATACACCAGATGCTCCAAGAGAGATAGCCAACCCAATCATAGCGGCAGATTTATAAGCACGAAGATTTGCCTCTGGGCTAGGGTTCTTCCCTGCTAGTAGCTGGCTAATTTGTCCTTCAGTGTCGGCTACACCGTCGGGCAAACAATTGGATTTGTTGGTATGTGTTGGTTTCAAAAAAGACCTCCTAAGTGTGACGAGCGATGAACAGGTTTTTTGAATACATGACTTATTCAGTGATGATATTTATCACCCTTTACTGTGATCAATATCACAAGCAAATAAGTATGTTTGTAAGAATAACCTGCTTTTCCCAGTTATGCAACTTTACATAACTTGAAATTTCTTCAACTAGGATTTCCGATACCAACTTTCCTGGTGACTATGGGGAACCCAGCCTTGTTTGGGGAAGCGGCGATACTCCTAATTACAATTTCTATGTTTCCTGTATACAGGAACTTGTAACTTGGTTCGGAAATCTTGAACACAAAATGTAAAAGATTCGGTGACTGCTGAAAACTTAGCTTCTCCGAATCGATCGCTTATTGTTCTAAGGCCAAATTAGCCCTCTTGTGAAATTTACGGCACGTTAGGTAAAAATGACAACAGTAGATGCTCTTAGACTCAGACCTATTTAGTTAGGAGGTAAATGTTAGTTTACTGTAAATATCTAGCTAAGAAAATCGCTACAATTCTTACTAGAAGAGAGCTTAGGAAGAATAAATAAAAGAAAATTTCTTCTGATTGAACTTCAAAAGAATTTAAATTTCCTAAAGAAAATCTGATATGAATTTCTTATCAAAGCCCCGGTTTTTTGTATCTCAGATAACTAAATTATGAGTTAGTCATAAATTTTGGTTTTTGGGTAAGCTAGGAGGCTACTCTAAGGTTCCTAGTTGCCGGAGAGATTCAAATAAGCCGATCGTCACACTAACTGATAAATTTAAGCTACGCACACCTTTTTCCTTCATAGGTATGTAAAGGGTGGCATCACTTGTAGCGATTATTTCAGTCGGTAGCCCGGTAGTTTCACTACCAAAAAGAAGCCAATCATCTGGTTGAAAATAGAAATGGGCATAACTGGTTTTTCCCCTAGCACTGAAACTGAGACAACGACCGCCCCTAGTTTGTCGCATTGCCGCAAAATCTGACCAAGATTCATGGAGATGGAGATCGACGTAGCCCCAGTAGTCTAATCCGGCACGTTTTAACTGGCGATCACTAATCTCAAACCCTAAAGGAGCAACTAGATGTAGCTCTGTTTTGGTTGCTGCGCAACTGCGGGCAATGTTCCCTGTATTGGGGGGGATTTGGGGGTTAACTAAAACAATTTGTGGCAATTTTTGACCCTAAAAATAAAGAACAAAACTAAGGGGATCATGACAGGAAGGGAGACTAATGAATGATAGATATTTCTGATATCACTGAAAAATATAAAATTCATAAGATATTTTTATTGAAAATTATCAACAAAATCTTGAGAAATTACCTCAAGCAGCCAAAGGCTGACACAATTTATCTGCTAATTCCTGCTCCTGTTGTTGAATATCTAAGATAGCAGAGGTGATTACCTGAGGGATATTTTTTTGATCTTCGTAATGTTGGAGCCATTGTTGGGCAGTATTTCCTGTCCGCAGAAGCTTAGGGATGGGCAGGAGGAAACAACCAAAACCGTTTTGTTTGGCGATCGGGCGGACTTCTTCCATTAGGGTAGCAATCCAATCCTTAGCGAGAATCTTCCTGCCGTCTTGCCAGTGCTGGAGGGTTGCATCTAGGCTAGATAGGGAAGCGGTGGCTTCATTAGCATCGGTAAGAGTGACTAATTCTTCTGGGCTAAATTGGCTGCTAACTAAGGGGTCAAGGCTGGGATCTGCCATTAATTGCCCTAGACGTGCTTCCAAGAGGGCCGTCACAGCGAGGAGGGCGATCGGGTCAACTATCAGATCACAAATACGGAGTTCCAGACGGTTAAGATTGTAGGGGCGGTGATCACCATTAGGACGCACTGAAGTCCACAAATGACGAATATTTTGCATGGTTCCCTGAGCTAACTGCTTTTCTGTCCACTGGATATGGTGGGCATGGCTAGTGAAGAGGGGGACATGGGCGGGAGTTTTGGGGAATAAGCCCCAACGGGTGGAGTGATAGCCAGTAACTTGGTTATTTAGAAAAGGGGAAGAGGCGCTCAGGGCTAAGTATAGGGGAGCTTCGACTCGTACCAGACGGCAGGCTCGAAATAGAAATTCTGGATCACTGATGCCGATATTAATATGAACACTAGCGGTGACAACTTTCGTATGGTAGGTTTGCTCAATGTAGGTATGGTAAGGATTTTGGGGGTCAGATCGATGGAATTCCTCCGCACCACCTAAAGATAAAGTACTGCCGGGGATTAAAGTATAGTCTCCCAAGGTTTTGAGGTAGTGGCGTAGTTGTTGCCGGGGACGTACTAGGGCGCAGAGGAGGCGATCGTAACTAGCTAGAGGTGCAGTGGTATATTCCACATTCCGGCTATCTGGCTCCCGGACAAACCCATCAAGGTTGGCCACAATGCGATCGGACAAGCCGACAATTTCTCCTTGAGGAGTGCCAGTATAAATCTCAATTTCAAACCCTTTTAGCAACACAAGTTCTCCCCCAAATTAATTAACTTCTTTTCCTATTTTAGGATGCAGTAGGGCTTGATGTAGTAGGAATCACAACTATAAATTATCGGGGTCAATCCCTTGCGATCGAAGCAATGCTGCTAACCGCTCTGCCCGTTGCCGTTGCTGCTCTGCCAACTGTTGAGCCTGTGTTAATCTTTGCCGTTCTTGTTCTATGGATTCTACAGCCCAAGGAAGTAAATTTCCCGATTCATCCCACCAGCGCAACCAATACCACTCGTGACCTTCCTTATAGCCCCACCAAGTTCCTAGGAATAATCCCATACTCGCAATCCAATATCTGCCCTCAGCATCAGGTGTAGCTGGTTGATAAACTCCTGCTTCTAGGGTGTAAACTTCGAGTCTACCCGCCTTGGGTTCAAAAATAACGTAGATGGGAACCTTGAGGACTTGTTCAAAAAAGAACCATTTCCCCGGTGGAAAAGTAGATTTGCGAGAATATTCTTCCCCGTCGGTATCTGAGAGAAACTCCATCACTACTTGGGGGATTTCTCCCTCTAGGTTTGGGGTATAGCTGCGCCGGATTTTGGTCATTCCGGCTATATCCGAGGAAATTATGGCGGGGACATAGAGCCAATCAGGAGCTTTGACTACAATTTTTCCATCAAGGGTAGCGCAAAGCCCGAAGTTAGACACTATCAGCATTTGGGGCTGAATAAATCCGGCTAGTTCTAAAATTTCTCGTAACGCCCCGGCAAGGAGAGGCTGGCCATTATTTTCCACAGGATCATCTTCTAGTTGAAAGTCATCGGGCAATGCTTCCCAAGTTATTTGGGGTTTATTGTCAGAGGTAGAGGTGAGTTGCTGGGTAGTAACCATAGGTTTGATCTATAATAATCAAGATTCTCAAGTTATTAATCTATATTCTATGGCAACTTTTCTCCTTGAAGTTGGGACTGAAGAATTACCCGCTAGTTTTGTGGGTAGTGCGATCGCCCAATGGCAAATATTAATCCCCCAAAGCCTAGCGGAAGCTTCCCTAACTCCGGCCACAATTAAAGTTTATGGAACTCCCCGCCGTTTAGCTGTGGTGCTGACCGGATTGCCCGATCGCCAGCCCGATCGCACGGAGGAAATCAAAGGGCCACCAGCTAGCGCGGCTTTCAAGGATGGTCAGCCAACCAAGGCTGGAGAAGGTTTTGCTAAGAAGCAAGGGGTAGATTTAGCTGATCTAGAAATTAGAAATACTGATAAAGGGGAATTTGTTTTTGTTAATAAGAAAATTCCCGGCCTAGCTACAGGTTTGGTATTGCAAGATTTGATTCCCCAGTGGATTAATAAGCTAGAAGGTAAGCGCTTTATGCGTTGGGGAGATGGAGAACTGCGGTTTTCCCGTCCTGTGCGTTGGTTAATCGCCTTGATGGATAAGGAAGTTTTACCAGTAGTTTTGGTGAATGGTTCTGGACAGGTAGTGAGCGATCGCATTTCATCAGGGCATCGGGTTTTACATCCCCAGCCTGTAGTTATTACCCAAGCTGAAGATTATCTAGAAAGCTTAAAGAAAGCCTTTGTTTTAGTAGATGCGGCGGAACGGAAGGAGTTAATAACTAGTCAGATTCAAGCTGCTGCCACAAGTAAGGATGGTTATAGCCCTTTGATTCCAGACTTGCTGAGTGAAGTAGTTAACCTAGTAGAATTTCCTACGGCAGTGGTGGGCAAATTTGATGAAGATTTTCTGGAACTGCCGGCCGAAGTAATTACAGAAGTAATGATTTCTCAGCAGCGTTACTTCCCTATATATATAAATGAGCAGGATACTCAAGGATTACTGCCCTACTTTATTACCATTGGTAATGGTGATCCTAGTAAATCCGCAATTATAGCGGCGGGGAATGAACGGGTGATCCGGGCTAGATTAGCCGATGGGCAATTTTTCTTCAAGGCCGACCGCACGCAGCCCCTAGAAAATTATTTACCCAAACTAGAAACTGTTACTTTCCAAGCAGATTTAGGCTCAGTCCGGGCCAAGGTCGATCGCATTGTCAAAATTGCGGGTTTAATCAGTCAACAGTTACAACTATCACCAGCAGAGCAAGAGTCGATCGCCCGGGCTGCCCTGTTGTGCAAAGCTGATCTAGTTACCCAAATGGTCTATGAATTTCCTGAACTCCAAGGCATCATGGGTGAGAAGTATGCCCTGCACAGTGGCGAAACTCCCCAAGTAGCAAGGGCAATCTTTGAACATTATCTGCCCCGAAATGCCGAAGATAGTCTGCCTGAATCCCTAATTGGACAAATTGTGGGGTTGAGCGATCGCCTTGATACCCTGATCAGCATTTTTAGTATTGGCTTATTACCTACCGGTTCTTCCGATCCCTTTGCCCTGAGACGGGCGGCTAATGCGATCGTCAATATTATCTGGACTTTTAATCTAAATATTAATTTGGCTCAGTTGCTTACAGAATTAGGGGCTGTAGATAGTTTAGGAGAATTTTTCCGCACCCGGATCAAAACTCAACTACAAGAAGATAAAAAAATTGATTATGACTTGGTTAATGCAGTGCTAGGAGAAAATGATCCTGAATATGCAACTAGAGCTTTAACGGATTTATTAGATGTGCGCGATCGGGCATTATTTCTCCAGCAAATCAGAAAAAATGGCACTCTGGAGCAAATTTATGAAACCGTCAATCGCTCTACCAAACTAGCCGCCCAAGGTAAGTTAGATACTACTCAACTTGATCCTATTGATCCTATTGGTTTAATCAAACCTCAACTCTTTCAAAAAAAATCAGAACAGGCCGTCTACGATGCTCTAGTAGAATTATTGCCTCAAACTAAAATTGCCCAAGCAACTAGAGATTATCAAAAATTAGTTACTGGTTTACTCCAAGCTGCCCCTAAGGTAAGTAGTTTCTTTGATGGGGAGGATAGTGTGCTAGTGATGGATAGAGACCCAGCAATTAAAGAGAATCGACTCAATCTATTAGGTTTATTGCGTAATCATGCACGAGTATTAGGAGATTTCGGGGCAATTTTGCGTTCTAGTACTGATTTAACCTAGCAATAGACTACTTGCGGGGGAGGTTACGGACAAAATTTTGGATCTCTTTGTAGGGTGAGGGGGCGATTATTTCCTTGTCTGTGGGCTTGAGACGAGTTTTGTCGGGTAGGTTTTTATTTTCAAACTCTTTTCGGGCAATAACGGCAGGAATTGTATTGTCAATTAAGTCAACATCACATCTAACAGAGAAAGCCGGGATTCTCTCTTTGGTTTTTTCATTGATGTATTCGCCATCAGGGATATTGAAGCAATTGATTTGGACAATAGTTTTTGCTTCAGCCACTGAGGTAGCGTATAGTTCACCTAAAGCTAGGCGATCGCTGTTCAAAAATTCACTTTTATTTCCGGCACGCTTGTAGACAAAAACAACTTTTCCATTTACATAAGGAGCCTCTGTTTCTTGGACTGGGGGAGCAAGGGCGGCAAATTTATCAGTTTGAGCATTTACCTCTTCTATCCCTTTAGTTTTTGCCTGTTCTTCTTGAGCTTTTTTAGCGTTAGCTTCCTTTGTAGTATTGATTTTAGCTTTCTCTTCTGAAGACATACAACCAGAGACAGCAGCCAAGCAAAATAGAGTAGCTAGAAGCCAAGGAAAGGAAGATTTTTTTAAGATTGTCTGCATGGTTTTCTATAAGATTTGTATGGTTGATTATTTTAGTTTGATTATATTAAATTGATTGCTTTAGATTGATTAAATTATGCGATCGCTTCCCATCCAAGTAATTAGGCGATCGCTACTCTCTAGGCAAATTCCTTTCAATACGTCGATCTGGGATAAACCATATAACAGCAACTAAAATGTATAGCCCACAAGCTAACCATGAGTTTACAAAAGCAAGCAAAATTGCTACTGCATAAATTATTAAGGATAGTTTTCCCTTAAAATCGTTGCCGATAGCGATCGCAATAGTAGAATCTTTACCATGAAAATTAATGATGCTCTGGGTCAGGATCCAATAAGCTAATCCGGCACAAAGTAAAAGCACTCCATAGATAGCAACCGGATAAGTAGAAAAGTAATTTTCTCCCATCCAAGCAGTTCCAAAAGGAACTAGAGACAGCCAAAACAACAGATGTAAGTTTGCCCACATAATCCGGCCATTAATCCGACGGACTGCTTGCAGTAGATGATGATGATTATTCCAATAAATACCAATATAGATAAAACTAAGTACATAGCTTAAAAAGACGGGTATTAAAGGTTTAAGTGCTTCTAAATTACTTGCGTGAGGTGCTTTAAATTCCAACACCATAATAGTAATAATAATGGCAATTACTGCATCACTAAATGCTTCTAATCTCCCTTTACTCATAGTTATTAACTCCTGTTTAGAGAATGTTTTTTTAATAAAAATATACTGCATAATAGGCAGTACTTCTTCACTTTGTTTAACTAATCCCCGCTAATTTTCCCTGCACTGCCCGGAGATAATCAGCAGGGGCGAGTTCAATTAACATCCCTCGGATTCCTGCTGATACACAGATAAAATCAAAAATTTCAGCGATTTCATCTAGATATACCGGATAAGGTTTCTTGCAAGCTAGGGCTGTTACGCCGCCGCGAATATAGCCTGTCAGGGGTTGTACTTCTTTGAGGGGGACTGTTTCTACTTTACGATCGCCTGTTATTTGGGCTAAGGCTTTGAGGTCTAGATGGGCATTGCTAGGAATCACAGCCAAGCAAATTCCGTGGCGATCGCCCCTAACTACCAAAGTTTTAAACACCTGTTCTAGGGGGCGTTGTACTTTCTCTGCTGCCAATTCTGCGGCCAGATTATCTGGATCAATGGCATATTCTAAGAGTTGATAATTAATACCTAGGGTATCGAGGAGGCGGACAGCGTTGGTTTTCATAGGGAGGAAGGAGGTACAGGGAGGTAAAGGAATTGTAGGCGAGTAGGGTAAAAAAGGTAGAGTATTCTAAGTAGTCTAGAATGAGTTTTAAGATAAATATTTGGTTTGGGTTAGAGCTATGGAAATTCGATTATTACAGGAAAAAGAGATTGACCGTTTTAGGGTGGTGGAGCAAGAACTTTCTAGAACAGATTTACCCATTGAGGGGAAAGATATAGACTTTGATAACTTAGTAACCGCAAAAATTACTAGTTATTTTACCAAGCAAATCATTTCAGAGCAATTTATTTATTTAGCAGAGGAAGGTTCGCAATTACTGGGGTTTGGAGTTTTGGCAGCAGATGGAGAGATTCCTTACTTGTATTGTCATCCTGATTATCAAAGGCAGGGAGTAGGTGTCCAACTTTACCGGGCGATCG
>JANMHD010000091.1:0-2165 GCA_031374985.1 Coleofasciculaceae cyanobacterium OTE_70_metabat_329
AACTGCAAAAAAAATAAGTTGCATTCGGTTAAAAACCTAAATTAAAACTTGTTTAGGCTCAGTAGCTCAGGGGTAGAGCTAGGGACTCATAAGCCCTCGGTCGTTGGTTCAAATCCGACCTGAGCCATTTTATTAGATAAAGTCTAGTTAAAGTAAAGTCTAGCCAATTTTGGGATAAAGTTATCTTGCCTAAAGATATGGCAAATGCCACCCCAGTTAGAGCATCTATAGACTTTGAGAACAAGGAATTTAAGCACTTTGCATGTTCTAAGTACAATAATAAATACTTAAGATGTATAAAATTTGTTCGCTAATATATCGCTACACTAGAGCATAGAAGGATTTGAAGGGTAAGGAAAGCTCTGAATCACCTTGGAAGTTGTGACAGATCACAGAATTGATGACTATAAATCACTAAAATTGTGAATGATCAATCACCTTAAATGGCCTTGATTAATCACCCATTGTCTAGAAAACCTTAGATAAGATATGAGTACTTGAATAAAATACAAGTATTAGGATTCAACAGGATTTCATCGAGGGCATCTCCCATGATACAAAATCAAACTACTAGTAATTGCATGGAACCTAAGCTAAAAGCTAATCCTTTTAATGCCTATAGAGACCCCAAGACTGGGGAGTGGAAAATTGTGGTTCCTCAGACACTGCCGAAAAATCAGGCAAACAATAACTCTAGGTCTTAGCCAATAGTTGCTGCCTAGGATTATTTTAGCTAGCGATCGCCCGTCACCATTCGCCAGAGGTATTGAGGGAATTGGACAATTTGTTGCCATAGGTCTAGGTAGGTGATGCCAAACAGGATTTGTAAGATCAAAATAATAACGGCGATCGTGATAGCTGTAGTGATGGTAGTTTTGAGAACTTTAAGTAGGGCTGTAAAAGCTAACCAAGAGACGACGATCGCTGCAATCAGAATAATAATTTGAATAGTCATAGATTGATAATTAAAGGAATAACTATGGGACTTACGGAGCTTTGTTCCTTAAGCGTTAGGGATGGGGACATAAGGCCTTGCACCTTTACTAATTCCACTCTACCTGCGATCGCTCCCTTACTACTTGTTCATAAACCAGTTCAGTTTGTTTAGCGATCCTGCTCCAAGTAAAGCGAGTTCCTAAATCTTCATAGGCATTTTCCACTAGCCATTGTCCATAGGTGGGGTTTTTGAGAATTTCTAGGATGCCCCAAGCCAAAGATTCGGAATTATTCGCTTGGGTAACAATGCCAGTTTTGTTATGTCTTACAACTTCTGGTAAACCACAGGTATCAGAAACTACTACTGGCACACGAGAAGCAAAGCTTTCTAGGGCAACTATACCAAAGGGTTCGTAGAGACTGGGGAAGACCGCACAATCTGCCACGGTTTGAAATTTATCTAATTCACTATCGGGCATGAACCCCGTGAAGTAGCAATTATGCCAAATCCCTAAGTAACCAGCTTTATGTTTTAGTTCTTCTGTGTTGCCGCCGCCAATCAAAATAAACTTCACCTTGCCATCCATTGTCCATAGCACCTTAGGGGCGGCACTAAGGAGGACAGTTACACCTTTTTCGTAGGTCATCCGACCAACGTAGTAGACAATCTTCTCATTATCATTGGCAAATTTACGGCGAAAGCCCCAGAAATCAAAATCAACATCAGGGATTTTCTTTTCTGCCCGAATCCCATTAAAAATCACATCTATTTTATCCCAAGGAATGGTGAGGACTTGATTAACTTCTTGGCGCATGTACTGAGTACAAACAATCACTCGCCATGCTTCGTGGGCAAGGGTACGTTCCTTACCACTGATATATTGCTGGATGGAGGTATGGATGCCGTTATGGCGCCCAAATTCCGTGGCGTGGATAGTGGCAACTAAAGGAGTCTTGAAATTATGCTTGAGGGCGATCGCTGCATCCCCCACTAGCCAATCATGAGCATGGATGAGATCAAAATCACCTTCTTCTGCCATGAGCTTGCCCCCATGCTGACCCATACTTTCGTTGAGATTAACAATCCAATTAAAAAAATCGTTATGGGGAGATACCACAACTCGATGGATATGGATGCCATCGACTATTTCGTAATGAGGGCATTCTCCATACTCCACAGTAATTAGGTGAATTTCATGGCCTAAGTTGACTAATTCTGGGTACAGTTC
>JANMHD010000097.1:0-9211 GCA_031374985.1 Coleofasciculaceae cyanobacterium OTE_70_metabat_329
TATGTATTGTTGATAATGAGGGTCTCCTGCTGTTGCAACAAAAGTTGGTACAGTTGCCTTATCGGCCTCAAAGGTAATAGGAGTTGTAGTGGGTAAAGTAGCTGGTAACTTCAGTGTCTGTTGGTTACCAGAGCCAAACCACAGGATTGTAGAACCAGTTGCAGTAGTGTCTGGTATGGGCGATGGCTTAACAGTAGTAAGAGTTGTTGCAGAAGCTGGAAAATTTGCATCGGTTGGAATTGTTCCTCTATCTGCTGCCCCGACTGCACCACTTTTAATAGTAATTAGCTTTGTGTTATCTGAGGTGCTACCCAGAATAATATCGCCCGTTGGATCCTTGAGTAACAAGCTACCATCGTTACTACGATCAAAAGCTACCCTTCGGGGAAGGCGATAAATAGATTCCAACCTGTCTGAGTTACTAGGAGTGACAGTAGGTAGGCTTGCTGTAGTTCCTGCTTCAATAGTGAGGCTTGTAGGAGTTGTTCCATCAATAGTTACTACATGGGATTGTTTCCAATCTTTTGGCTGACAAGCCACCACAGGCAACTTAAGACATATTTCCATTTTGTAGATAGGCGCACCACTAACTCGGCGCTGGATAGGAGTAACACCATTTGTCCAGTAAGAACTTTGATTAGTATCATTAGGGGTAACAACATTGGCAGTTTTAGAACTAGTTCCAAAACCATTCCAGAGGAAGCCATTTTTTAATCTTGGTTCTACCAGATAGTTGCCTCCATTGTTGTTTTGGTCAAAATTGCTATCACTCCGCACACCGTCATAAAAATTGTTCGAGAGCAAAGAAATAGAGTCGGCAATAATTCTTGCCCCCCGCCATTGATCCCCCGAACCACATCCCGCTTGACTGGGACGACAGGAGAAATCCTTATTTATTATCTGTCTTGTGTAGAATGTATTGCTACTATCTGTAAACTCCTCAATCTTATTAGTACTACCGGGAGTAGCATGGAGATTGAAACCATTGGTAGTATCAGCTTTGAGATAAACTGGTGTATTAGTGACTAGAGTTAAGCCCTTTTCTGGCTCTCTATAGTTAGTTTGTCTAGAGAGATTTGAACCCCGAACTAGCCTAACCCCGTGGGGTCTGCGGGTTGGATCTAGCTTGAAATCTGTGGCACTAGATTTATCAGCTAGGGTTTTATTCATCGTGGCAAAAGTCCGGTAGCCGGTCTTAGGATCCAAAATGTCTACAGAGCTTAAGTCTGGCAGAGCATCATCACGACTGGCATAGATAATCCCACTGTTGGGCAGCAGATATTCTTGATTATCTTTAGTCCCAGTCTCGCTACTAGAACCAATTTTGGTAGTCCGTAGTAATTCTAAATCTAGCTCCGTAACTCGCACTTCCATTGGCTGTCTTTGTTCAATAGGTAGATTGTAGGGATCTGGATCACCTACATTCAGGGGAGCAAGAGCTGTTTGGAGAGTTAGTTCTTTGTAGGCTTGAGCTATTTTTTGTTGATCAGGATTGCTTAAATCTATCAGACGATTCCCCGCCCGCTCGGCCGCCGTTGTCCCTACCATCAGCTTATGAATTGCCTTGATTTGTCTAGCATCTACTAAGGATGCTTCCTTAATCGCACCATTGGGAACATTGCTTACCGAAGCACTGGCGGTACCATCAAGAATTTTTAGAGAACACATAGCCGCATCGATCGCTGCATTATCGGCCACATTGCGATCAGTTGCTGTGGTTTTTAGGAGGGCAGTCCGTAGGGGTTCGTTAACTAACCGGCCATCGGGAAACACCATCGCTGCTTGTCTCTGCAAGATAGCTAAATCATCACCACTAGGAGTCCGCCATGAGGCATCAAAACTATAGGAGCGCCCATTGGTGGCGGTAGTTGCAGTCCCTGCTAATAAAGGAGTAGCTAATTTATTATTAGCACGGCGATCAGTAGTCAAGGCTAAACCATCAGAAGCATTTGCACTAATAGTATTACTCGGATCATAGTAACTGGCCACACAAGCGATCGGCAGTTCTGGAGCAGAAGATTTGTAATGATAGACAACACTAGCCCGCATTTGCAGATCGCCTTTCAAGTCTAGGGTTTTTATCGTATCCTCAGTCAGGCTGCTAGAGTTCCATTTATCAATATCCCATTTACCATCAAGGTTACGATCCTGCCACATGGGCATAGCATCAGACCAAACAGCAATGGGCTTTTCACCACTAATTAAGGCATCTCCCGGCAGTTTTACTTGGACTCGTTCTTCCCCTGTTGATGGAGTATCAGTAGTCCCATCTGGGGCATAGGGGGGGGAGAGGGAGAGACGATAGACCCCTAAATTAGCAGCGTCTTCTTTGAACTGAGGAGGGGTAGGTAAGAACGATCGAGTATTCAGCAAGATTGCACTAGGGTCATTAGCCTTTGTACCTAGTACCTTGGTATCGCTAGAACGGATACCTAATCCTTTTTTGCCATCACAAGGGAATCCAGTGGGATAGGTTCCTTCCGTAGGGCAACCGTCCACATAAATTCCTGCTCCAGTGATCACCCGAAGACCACCCCTGACATCATCATTGATAAAGCTATCTTCTAGAGTGCCATCGGCCTTTCTAACTTGGATTTTAGCCTGATTGCTGGAGGCAGCAGTTTCCCAAAAACCACCCCGGCTAGTATCTGCAATATCATCTAGCACAACTATCCGACTACTACGGGTACGATCAGTAGAAGAATCCCCTCCTGATACATCAGGGGTAGCATCATCAGTAGGGTTGAGCCACTTAATATTAGGCTTAACTGGTCTATCAGAACTAGCCTTAGCAAATTTGTTAGGGTCAGTAGGGGGAGTACCAGACTTTCCACTATTGGCGTTAAACCATCTATAAGGAAGGTTATTACCGACCAGGACTCGATCGCCAATATAGTTATTCTGTTTAGTTAAAGGATCGATCTTTTGGGGATCCGTTGCTGGCAAGTACCTTAAAGGTAGCTTTGTGTAGGATGTCGTATCACTACCATCAGGGGCTTCAATCAACATCCAGTTTTTTGGTGGAGTGATTGCTCCCCCCACGTCAGGACTGACACTAAAGATGAATTGCCGTCCTGCTCTACTTTCAGTCGGATTTTCACTAGCAATAACTGCTCCTACCTTAGCATCATCATTGGGAGTATTAATAGATACCTCCGCAAAGGGAACACGGCGCAATCTCTCTTCAAAGTAGGATTGCAATACATTCCGCAAGAGAGTAGGCTGCAATAACTTTTCATTATATTTCTGCCGGAAAGTATCTTTTACGTCTTGGGGAAACCGAGCAGTGGCATCTACTAAAGTCGCAGTAGCCTGCTCCCATTTAAGAGGATCAGTATCGAATAAATTTAATGCCCCGCTAGTTAGCACTCGTAATCTTTCTTGATAAGCTCGATCGTTATAAGAGACTTCTCGACCACCAACTTTATCTGTAGTTTTATTAAAAAAGCCAGAAGCACTAGAGGCTGCACCACTAATAGAAGGAGTTATGGGGTTTTTGTCTGGTTTGCCAGAAGGATTAGTTGTCTGAGTTGGGTCATTTTGCTTCCCGCGAAAGAGGTCAACTTTTACTAGGTCTGCTGCCCCGTCGGTTTTCTCAAAGATACCCCCTGCGGCCACATTACCACCGACACTAATCTGGCTATTTTCTGGTTGGTAGAAGCAGGAAAAAGGACTACTAACTTGCAAGAATGTTACCGGACCAGAAGAAAGAGCCGATACTAATAAATTACCGTTAGTATGAACTCTGCCGTTTACAGTAAAGGGAGGAGCAAAGCTGATTTCTAGGTCATCTTGATAGAAAACAGCATTATTATCAAGGCTAAGTCTGACTTGATCTTGCTGCATTTCTAGGGCGGAAAATCCTTGATTACCCACAAAAGCTTCGTAATTAGCTCCTAGAGCCGCAGCTTGAGTTTCGCTAACAGGAACCGTTGCTACGTAGGTAAAAAATGCTTTTTTCAAGGCTCCACTGCCAGTTTTTACCCAACTTCCTACTTGGGTACTGCCAGCGTTACAACTGCTAGATTGTCCATCATCCATCGGGTTTGCCCTAGCATCTAAAGCACTTCTTGTTTTAGGTTTATTATTTGTATCAATAGGAGAGCGGAAATATATGCCGTAGAGGGTGTAGCTATCAAACTTACCATTGTTATTTGTATCTACGGGGTAGCGCCAAGCAGTTTTTAGGTCTGGTTGTCCGGCAAGGGATACAACTAAGCTATCTTCATCCTTGAAGGTGTAGTTAGGTAGGTTAGCCTCAAGAGTTTTTTCAATATCAGTATCATTGGGAGTACCCACGGGCAAGTTCGTTTCATCCCCAGAAAATAATCGGGTAATTTTTGCTCTAGACCTGTCTAGGGCTGGAGTAGCAGCATTGAGAACAGCTTCATTTGCTCTAAAGTTACTGGCATTTTTGGAACGATCGAACGATCGAATCATTACCGCCGTTGTCACCAGCACCACCACTAAGCTCACCATCACGATCGTTGGCAATACAAACCCCGCACTCACCCGACGGCGATTTCTCGATCGTGGCAGGTTACGGCGGATAGTCTTAAGCAATCCACTAGTCAAAAAATTAATTACCCTGCCTAGGAGAGTAAACAGCAGAGTGAAAAATTTAGATAGATGCGGTAAGGGATTGAGGGACTTTTTACGGCGTGGCATAGAATTTGTCCTACCAAACTATTGAATGGTTAGTTGGGTGATTAGTTTTTGCTTTGATCTAGTTAATTTGCTTGAATGACAACTAGAAAAAGCTAAAAATGAAGGTGACTTATCTTTAGGTTAGTTGG
This sequence comes from Coleofasciculaceae cyanobacterium OTE_70_metabat_329, assembly GCA_031374985.1. Lineage (GTDB taxonomy): Bacteria > Cyanobacteriota > Cyanobacteriia > Cyanobacteriales > JAAUUE01 > JAAUUE01. The sequence continues at coordinate 4,797 of JANMHD010000097.1, forward strand.
GAATCTGGGGGATGGTACGTGATATTTCTAGAGATGTCTAGTGATCAAGATCATCAAAAATCCAAACCCAATTCAAAGCTCTTAGAGAAAAAATAATAGTGAAACAATAATAATTAATTAGCTGATTTCCTTGTTAGAAGGCTGAAGAAAGGAAATAAGAGATGTCTTACCTTTCCACTTCTCCCTACAATATCCAGAGGCTAAATTACGGAAAATCAATAGTTGTAAGTGTTGATTAGGAATTTTGAAAGCCCCTTTACCCGCTATAGTACCCATTTTCCTAGAGAGGGTGATCAGTAATTTCCGGTTTAATTTTCTGATTGATTTTCCGGGGGGTGATTTTCTGAATTTTTTAGGGATATTGCCCAGAGTAATTCTCCTAGTTGAGCAAAAATCGGCTCTTCTGGCCAGACTTGGACGATCGACCCCCACCAGTTGTCTAAATTTTCCGTCTAACTGGAAATCAAAAGGTTTTCCTAATCATCTCAATTAATTGTAGAGTAAATTAATAAGTCTTAAATAAATCCCTAACCCTTGTAGCATTTCTGAAGAGGAGTAAAAAATTATCGTGACCAAAAGTAATTTAGATTTTCTACTAGAGACCGATCCCCTGCTGGCCGGCATGATGGGAGAGGAACTCCAGCGCCAGCGGCAGCATCTAGAATTAATTGCCAGTGAAAACTTTACTTCCCCCGCTGTGATGGCAGCTCAAGGTTCAGTCTTGACCAACAAATATGCCGAAGGGCTACCGGGTAAACGCTACTACGGGGGCTGTGAATTTGTAGACCAAGTAGAGCAATTAGCGATTGATCGAGCTAAAGAACTTTTTGGCGCCGCCGCTGCCAATGTCCAACCCCACTCAGGCGCCCAAGCTAATTTCGCCGTTTTCCTCACCCTGCTAGAGCCGGGAGATAAAATCATGGGCATGGATCTATCCCACGGTGGCCATTTAACTCATGGTTCCCCCGTAAATGTCTCCGGCAAGTGGTTCCAAGTTGCCAGCTATGGAGTCAGCAAAGAAACTGAGCAATTAGACTATGACCAGATTCGGGAAGTTGCTCTCAAGGAAAAACCCAAACTATTAATTTGTGGCTATTCTGCCTATCCTCGGATTATTGATTTTGCTAAATTCCGGGCGATCGCTGATGAAATAGGAGCTTACCTCCTCGCAGATATTGCCCACATTGCTGGTCTGGTCGCCACCGGCCACCACCCTAGTCCTATTCCCCATTGTGATGTAGTCACTACCACCACCCATAAAACCCTGCGGGGACCTAGGGGCGGCTTGATTCTTACTCGTGATGCAGAACTGGGTAAAAAATTAGATAAATCAGTTTTCCCCGGTAGTCAAGGCGGCCCCCTAGAACATGTAATTGCCGGGAAGGCCGTGGCCTTCGGTGAGGCCCTAACTCCTCAGTTTAAGACCTATTCTGGCCAGGTGATTGCCAATGCCCAAGCGATGGCAGCGGGTTTACAAGACCGGGGACTGAAAATTGTTTCTGGGGGAACAGATAATCACTTGATGTTGGTAGATCTCCAATCGATCGGCATGACCGGCAAGGTGGCAGATCAGCTAGTTAGTGGAGTTAATATTACAGCTAACAAAAATACTGTCCCCTTCGATCCAGCTTCGCCTTTTGTGACTAGTGGTTTACGGCTTGGCTCTCCCGCTATGACTACTAGGGGAATGGCAGAGGTTGAATTTACAGAGATTGCCAATATTATTGCCGATCGCCTCCTGAATCCAGAAAGTGAAGTTACTGCCGAGAGTTGCCGCCGTCGAGTAGCTGCCCTGTGCGATCGTTTTCCCCTCTATCCTCATTTAAAATTGGGTGTACCTGCTTTAGTGTAGATAATGGGCATGGAGGTAAGGGGAGGTACAGGGAGGTAAGGGAAGGTATAGAGAGGTAGTGGGTTAAGTTGGGCGATGCCCACCCTACTTATAGAGTTTGAGAATAAATTTTATAAGAATCTTCTTTACCTTCTTTATCTCCTTTACCTTCTTTACCTTCTTTACCTCCTCTACCTCCTTTACCTCCCTTACCTCCTATAATTATGCCCTCTAAACTCTATCATTTGATTGCCTTTCTCGTGGCAGCGATCGTTGTTCTATGGGCTACTCCCGTTGTCAAAACTGTAGGACTCAAAAGTGGCACGACTGATAAGCCCGGAGAACGCAAAATTCATCAAACTCCGATGGTACGCCTTGGCGGAGTATCTATTTTTGCGGGAACCATGATCGGTTTATTAATTGTTTGGTGGTTAGGGGGGTTTGGTTGGTTGCCTGCTCAAGAAGAGTGGCAAATCTGGGGGGTAGCGATCGGCGGGGTGGCTTTCTTTCTGATTGGCTTGGCGGATGACCTCCTCAACCTCCCTGCTTCCCTAAGGTTACTCTTGCAAACAACAGTTGCCAGTATTGTTTGGTGGGTAGGAGTTAGGATTGATTTTTTGAGTATTCCGGGTAGCAATCTGATGCAAATTGGTTGGCTAAGTTTGCCCATCACAGTTATTTGGTTAGTAGGTATGGCCAATGCTATTAACTGGATTGATGGAGTAGATGGTTTGGCGGCGGGGGTATCAGCGATCGCCGCCGTAGTCATGCTAATTGTTTCTTTATTTATGGATCAGCCGGCCGCTGCCCTGATTGCCGCCTCTATGGCCGGGGCAGCCTTAGGATTCCTCCGCTATAACTTCAATCCTGCCCAGATTTTTATGGGTGATGGCGGAGCTTATTTTATGGGCTTTACTCTAGCAGGGGTAGGAGTAATTGGGTTGTTAAAATCCACCGCTGTCACGGCAGTATTATTACCCTATTTAATTTTAGCTGTGCCGATCGTAGATATGTCCGCAGTAATTCTCCTGCGGTTGAGTCACGGGAAATCTCCCTTTAAAGCTGATAAGCGCCATCTCCACCATCGTCTCCTAGAAGCTGGTTTATCCCAACGCTTGACAGTCGTTTTTATCTACGCCTTGACCCTCTGGGCTGGCAGTCTAGCTTTAGCTTTTTCTGGAATTCCCAGCGGTGGAGCCTACGCCTTGGGAGCAACTTTTCTTTTAGGTTACACAGGTTGGCAGGTATGGCGCAAAGCTAAAAAGAAAATCAAAGAAGATTGCGATTAACTTATTGATATAGAATATAGTTAAGGGCGCAAGGCCTTGCGCCCCTACTAGCTATTAGTTACAGCTTGCAACTCTATTAGTTTTTCTTGAACTAATTGCTCTCGGAGTAATAATTCAGCTTTCGCTATCCCTGCGGTAATATCTTGGGTAATGCCCGATCTCCAGAGATAAAAACCCGCATTCCATAAAATAGATAGCATCAATTCCGATGGTTCTCCCCGCAAAACTGCCTGCATAGCTTGAGGACTTGCTTCTTCCAAACTAGGATTCTTTCCTCCTACCCCATACTTTTGGGGATGAAGCCTGAGCCGTTCTAAAAGGGATTCATGGGGACTACTTAGACCGATAATAGCAGTACGCTCCCTTGGCAGATCACAACTGCCTTCTAGCCCTTTAATGGTTGTTAAAGGAACTGCCGTGGTAGAAGCTCCCCTGAGCCGATAAGCTTCCCGCATCATAATCTCTGTAGGGGGATGGACAAAACCACTTACTACCTCTGCTACTCCGGCGTAGGGACACCACATCAATTCTAGAGTAGCAAAGGGGGGACGTTTGCCAATTTCTTCTCGGTAAGTAACGATCGCTTGGGCTTCGGGGAAATGGTGGGGGAGGTAGACAAAACCAATACCTGTAGTAGCCAGAATTTGCTGGATTTGGAGTAGGGATAGAGGACTCCAATTCACTCCCAAAGATTGCCACACCTCTATTAGGGGCATACCTTCTTTGGTGGGCATTCGATCGCCCCCATGTAAAATTACGCCTACCCCAGCCGTGGCCAGAATTAAGGCAGTAATTGGGCTAAGGGGCGCAGTCCGAGAGCGGCCATCGTAGGGAGAGCCTAATACTAATAGGCGTTGACCAAATCTGCTAGTAATTGCTCCTAGTTTGGGGCCTAATTCATCGTAGGCATCCAGCATTCCCGCTAATTCTGCGCCTGTAGGGCGCTTGATCCGATGAGCGATCATAAAACCCCCGATCTGAGCAGGGGTGGCTTCACCCAAGAGCATCATTCGAGTAGCGATCGCTGCTTCTTCCCGCTCCAAATTTTCGCCGGTATGAGTTCCGCTGCCGATTTTCTTCAGAAATTCTCGAAAAACTTTACTCATAGAAATTTATAAATATTAGACTGCGATTTACCCTAGCTATTAATAGCAAATTTGTTTAGAGATAAACTGTGTGATATGTGTCATATAGGAATTTGGAGTATGCTCTCCTCTGGGGTGAATAGTTCTACCTCAAATACTTGACTAAAAGCTTTTACGAGAGATAGTCTAACCTGATCTACGGTAATGTGG
>JANMHD010000145.1:0-2546 GCA_031374985.1 Coleofasciculaceae cyanobacterium OTE_70_metabat_329
TTTTTGATTATGGGCGGCGGGATAATTGGGTTATCGATCGCTCTAGAATTAGCCCTCAGAGGTACAAAAGTTACGGTAATCAGCCGAAATTTCCCCCAAGCTGCTGCCCAGGCTGCCGCCGGAATGCTTGCCCCTCAAGCAGAACAGCTACCACCGGGAGCCATGCAAGAACTATGCTTCCTCTCCCGCAGTCTCTACAGGGATTGGACAGCCAAAATAGAACATATCACCGGGCTACCTACGGGTTACTGGGAATGTGGAATTTTAACTCCAGTGTATATAATTCCCAATCTTCAAATATCACCCCAATCGTTAGATAAAAATTGGTTAGATCGAGCAGCAATTCACCAAAAACAACCGGGGCTGAGTCCAGAAGTTGTGGGGGGATGGTGGTATCCAGAAGATGGGCAAGTAGATAATCGGCTGTTGGTGCAGGCTTTGCGATCGGCTGTCCAGAGTTTGGGGGTGATCCTCCTGGAAGGGGAAGAAGTTAAGGAATTGCAGATAGAGAATAAATCCTTAACGGGAGTAGTGACTAGTAATTATGAGTTGCAGAGCGATCGCTATATTTTGGCTACGGGAGCTTGGAGTCAAGAACTTTTACCTGTGCCAATTTACCCCAAAAAAGGGCAGATGCTGGCAGTCCAGATGCCCGTAGTTACTCCCATCAATTTATATCCCTCAAACTCAGCTACCTATGAATCAGCAGGGTGTTTATCCCAAGTCCTTTACGGAGAAGAAACCTATATTGTGCCTCGACGGGATGGCCGGGTAATTATCGGGGCGACTAGTGAAAATGTGGGATTTCTTCAGGGTAATACCCCTCAAGGAATTTTGCAATTATTACAGGCAGCAATCAAACTCTATCCAGCTTTGCAAACTACGACTCTTCTAGAACAGTGGTGGGGTTTTCGCCCAGCAACTAGGGATGAAATGCCCATCTTAGGCTCTAGTCCTTACAATAACCTCACTCTCGCCGTGGGACATTACCGCAATGGAATTTTACTAGCGCCAGCTACGGGATTATTAATTGCTGATTTTCTCCTAAAAAATCAAACCCCTGCTTACTGGAATGCCTTTAGTTGGGAACGTTAAATAGTAAATTAAAAATGTTACGGAACGAGAATAGGAAATAGAGATTACAAAAGGCTGAACACAGATTAAGTGGATTACACAGATTGCACGGATTTTTAACGTTTATTAAAAAATATAATAATTAGGAAATAAAGCAATGCAAAGCATACAAATAACTGCCTACGTCAACGATCAAGGCGTACTCCAGATACCACTACCCAACCACTCAGGCAAAGAACTAGAAATTTTACTTGTTTATCAACCCATATCCAAACCCATAAAACGTCAATGGTCACAGCAATTTCTCAGCACCTTTGGCGCATGGCAAGGCGAACTACTAATTAGAGAGCCTCAAGGAGAACAACCAGAACGAGAAGAACTCTTATGATTTATCTACTCGATACCAACACCTGCATTGGTTATATCAACCGCCGCAATCCTTCAATCTATCAGCATTTTCTCTCTGTCTCCCCCGATGATGTCTGTATTTGTGATGTTGTTAAATTTGAGCTTTATTACGGAGCTTATAAAGGTTCTCGAACCACCGAAAACTTACAAATATTAGATAACTTCTTTAATGATTTAATTAGTCTCCCCTTTGAAACAAAAGCAGCCCAAATCTGCGGACAAATCCGTGCCAAACTTCAAACTAAAGGCACACCTATCAGAGCCTACGATCTGCAAATTGCGACGATCGCCCTAGCAAATAACCTCACCCTGATCACCCATAACACTAGAGAATTTTCACGAATTGAAAACCTAGCCCTTGAGGATTGAGAACAAAGATAAAAATAATCAGAGGGAACACGGATTTTAATCTCTTGATCATAATCTGTGTAATCTGCGTAATCCCCTTAATCCGTGTTCCGAAGTTATATTCTCTCTCTGGTAAGATATAAGAAATAATTGTCCATCTGTTAAGCTAAATTACCTATTTTTACCTATGGCTACTTTTCAAGCTACTAATACAAATGCGATCGAAATCTATGAAAAAGGATTGGCTTTAGTTAACCAAGACCGCTACCAAGAGGCGATCGCAGCCTTTGACCAAGCCATTCAACTCAAACCTAATGTAGCAGTAGCTTGGATTAGTCGGGGAGTAGCCCTAGAGCGTCTAGGAAATCATGCTGAAGCTCTGGCATCCCATGAACAGGCTATTAAATTAGAGCCGAATAACTTCCTTGCTTGGTATAACAAAGGCATTCAGCTACAGGAATTAGGACGCTATCCAGAAGCGATCGTTGCCCATGAACATTCTTTGAAACTTCATCCCAATGATATTGATACACTTTATAACCTAGGAGTAGAACTAGAAAAGGTCGATCGCTACCCAGAAGCCCTAGCTGCCTATGAGCAAGTACTCCGGCAAGCTGCTGATGATAGCTACACTTGGAACCGTCGGGGAGTGGTTTTAGAGTGCCTAGATCGCCATGCTGAAGCAGTAGAATCCTACGATCGGGCCCTTCAAGCCC
>JANMHD010000156.1:0-19075 GCA_031374985.1 Coleofasciculaceae cyanobacterium OTE_70_metabat_329
TTGCACAAACATCCCTCCGCCATGATTAGCAGAGATATTATTACTCATGCGACTCCGACGGATGACAATCTTGCCGCTACTATTCAAAGCCCCATCTACGTAAATAGCTGCCCCGCCCCCAGAAGGTGCCGGACGGGTGGAACTATTGCCCACAAAGACGCTATCCGTAACTTTTAGATTACTCAAGAGATTATTAATCGCCCCTCCATTACTAGCCCGATTGCCACTAAATCGGCTATTGCTAACTCTTACAGTACTTTCACTTTTGGTATAAATTGCCCCGCCGCCGTCAAATTCGCCTCCTTGGGTAGAAACATTATTCGTAAAGGTACAATTTTCCACGGTTAACACTCCCCGAAAACCATTGAATACCCCTCCCCCTTGCTCTGGGGTGAAGCCATTGGCGATCGTGATATTTCTCAAGGTAAGTTGAATCCCGCCATCTGCGGTGCGGATCACCCGATTTGTACCACCACCACTGAGAGTAATTAGATTTCCCCCGCCATCAATGGTGGTATTAGTACTGATCAATTTTTCTGCAACCCGGATAGTAACAGGATTGATACCACAGTTAAAGGTAACTAAGCCGCCCCCAGCCAAAGCCTGATTTAGTCCAGCTTCTGTACAACTAGCTCCTGTGCCATTACCCACAATTCCTCCAGCTTCGGCGGGATGAGCTAGGACGATCGCTAAACCGAATCCCAAACTAACCGCTATCCCATAAAACAACTTTCTACTACTCTTCAAAAAATACCCCATACTTTACTCCTCACGGAAAATTTGTAGCCCCCATCGGCTATTCCCAAAAAAATGATTTCTTAGATTGTCTTGGGTTATGATTAAGTATAATTGCACCTAAACCTTAAAAACCAAGAATTAAAGTCCACTTCTTGTTTAAGGCACAACTCAAAACGACCCAAGTAAAGTATCTTATGACTAACAATAATCTTGATAGCCTTTTTGTTGAGTTAAATGCGTCAGAAATGGCTACGACAACTGGCGGTGTTTCTAGAAGATTTCTCAATCGTTGGGCAAGAAGAACGATCGCAGGTACTCCTAACCTACCCAGAATTTCTCAGCGCCTAGTTAATGCCTACCATAAAGGAACCCTAACAGCCAGTAGTCAACAAACTTGGGCTGCTAATGCCCCGGCTGCTAACAAAGCGGCTTGGAAAGTAGCTGCTCCTCTAGTAAGTAATACTCTAACTTCTAGTACACTGATCGCTGGTGCGACCCCCGATGCAGTAAGTGCCGTCCGTGGTTACTTGACTCTTTTCTAAAGAACTATAACAGTCCTAAATTTAGTTGGTAACAGTTGTCAAGTTAACTTACTGCTGGTAAATGGCTTTTCTCGCTTTCGGCAAGGGAAGCCATTTGTGGTTTCTATACTCAGAATATTAGCAATAGTTACTTATGATAGATGACGTTCATAATTATTTGTTCCTATAATTAGTCAGTTTATGGATAATTCTTAAACAAATCTAATTAAGATATGCAAGTTCAGCAGTATTGGTGGAAGAAATCCAAGGGATGGCAACCCAATCTATTAGAGAACATAGAGCCAGAGGTGCAGTTAGTTTTGGTTTTTGGCAGCACAGCAGTATTGCAGAATCAAGAAATATTAGAGCCAATTAAAATAACCTACCCCGAAGCAATTTTTTTAGGTTGCTCTACTGCTGGAGAAATTTGTGGTACGCAGGTATTAGATGATTCCTTGGTGGTAACAGCAGTAAAGTTTGTCCATACGAGCTTGCAAGGAGCAAAGATTAAACTCGATCGCCAAACCCAGGAATCTAGCTTTCAAGCAGGAGAAAGACTAGCAAAATCCCTCCCTTTTGCAGGTTTGACCCATATATTTTTGCTTTCCGATGGCTTGGCTATCAACGGCAGTGAACTAGTTAAAGGTTTAGCCCATCAGCTTCCCGCCTCAGTAAAAATTACCGGAGGATTAGCTGGAGATGGTGCTAGTTTTGCGAAAACTTTGGTACTTTGGGACGGGGTAGCAGAAGTGGATACCATTGCGGCAGTGGGTTTCTATGGCGATGCATTGCGGGTTGGCTATGGTTCCTTAGGGGGCTGGAGTCCCTTTGGACCAGAGCGGAGAATTACTAAATCCCAAGGAAATGTTCTCTATGAACTAGATGGGGAATCCGCTCTAGGTCTATATAAAAAATATCTAGGAGAGCAGGCCGTAGGTTTGCCAGCTACGGGTTTATTGTTTCCTTTAGGATTGCGCTTAGATCAGGGGGACGAGTTGTTAGTGCGGACAATTCTGGCGGTAAATGAAACAGACCAAAGCCTAACTTTTGCTGGGGATGTGCCGAATGGAGCTTTGGTGCAATTAATGAAAGCTAGTTTTGATAATTTAGTCGCAGGGGCGATCGCCGCAGCGACTACTAGTTATGTTGCTGCTGAACAGACAGCTCCAGAGCTTGCTATCTTAATTAGTTGTGTAGGCAGAAAGCTTGTTCTAAAACAACAAGTTGAGGAAGAAGTAGAAGGAGTGCAATCGGTTCTGGGGGTGCAAAGTACAATGACTGGGTTCTATTCCTACGGTGAAATATCGCCTTTTAAACCGGGAGTACCTTGTGAATTACATAATCAAACCATGACAATTACAACTTTTACAGAAGTGTAACCGATGAAAGAAATGCATAGTTTATTGAAACGTCAGCTTAAACGGAATGTGATCGATCCGACAATAATTACCCCAGAATTCCAAGACTTTATTGACTCCGTGAATGAGGCTTATTGGGAAGCTGAAGATGACCGAACCAGACTAGAGCGATCGCTGGAACTTAGCTCCCAAGAAATGTTAGAGCAATATCGCTCAGTAGTTGCTCAACTAATCCAAACCGAAAAAATGTCTAGTTTAGGGCAGGTAGTCGCTGGTGTTGCCCATGAAGTTAATAACCCCATCAATTTTATTTCTGGAAATTTGCCCCACATCCAGCAGTACTCTCAAGACTTAATTGAACTGATTCGCCTCTACAAGTACCAGTATCCAGAAATGGCTCCAGAAATTAAAGCTAAGGTTGACAATATTGACCTGGAGTTTTTGCTAGAAGACCTAACTAGTCTCTTAGAATCCATGAAATTAGGAGCTAACCGGATTCGGCATATTGTCCTATCCCTACGTAATTTTTCCCGGCTAGATGAATCAGAATTAAAGTACGTAGATATTCATGAGGGCCTAGAAAATACTCTGCTACTTTTACAACACAATCTCTACGATGGTTATGGGAAACCTCGAATTCAAGTGGTTAAAGAATACGGGTCTTTACCTCTAGTGGAGTGCTATGCGGGGGAGCTAAATCAGGTTTTTATCAACATTCTAAGTAATGCGATCGACTCTTTAATCAAACTCGGAGCCTCCTGTTCTTTAGCGACCCAAGAAGTCAACCATTATCAAATAACTATTCATACCTCCCTTGTCGAAAGTAACCAGATTAGAATTAGTATTCGAGATAATGGCATAGGGATTTCAGCGGAAGTTATTGAGCGATTATTTGATCCTTTTTTTACTACTAAACCTGTAGGGCAAGGAATTGGCTTAGGATTGGCTATTAGTCATCAAATAGTGGTCAAAATGCACGGAGGAAATTTACAGTGCTTATCTACCCCCAACAGCGGGGCAGAATTTATTATTGATATCCCTCTTAAACAGCAAGTTAAGCCTCTAATCAATCGCCAAAGTACAGTAGTCGTCCGCTAAGAGGATGTTTTACAGCAATTTGTGTTCAGATAAGTGGTAAGAAAAACCCTCTAAATCTCCTTGATAATGGTTATGGTTTTCGTAAAATGGTATTCGGGGTATTTCTTAACCTGAACCCACGTATTTTACTAGATCGCAATCTGCGGTAAAAGTTTCTGGCGGTGAAACCCCAGCTAAAAGAACAAAGTCCGTAGCTCGACTAAGACTTCGGCTTGATCTTAGTCGAACGCTTCACCAAGCTTCTTTAGTCGGCAAGCTAATTATTTGGGTAATCCCATTACTTGGCGATAGTGAACTTCAGATTTTTCTCGCATGGGGGAAGGCCGATCGCTAGCCCACTGAGATTTAGCAAATAGTTCTTTTTTCAAACCATCTACATCAGTGCCAGTAATTTTGCCATCCGCCACTACCTGTTTTCCCTGTACCCAAGCCTGAGTCACGACCTGATTAGGGCGACCAAGAATTAATAAACCAATGGGGTCAGTTTTGGGCAGGAGGGATAGATCTGTCAGGTCGTAGAGAACTAGGTCTGCTTCTTTGCCAACTTCGATCGTCCCCAGTTGATCTTGCTTATGCAATCCCGTTGCTCCCCCTAGGGCAGCCATTTCCACCGATTTGCGGGGCGTGATCCAATGACGATAGTCCACATCCGTGACACAGTGGAGAATAGAACCCATTTTGATTGCCTCTAGGAGGTCTTGGGAATCATTACTGGCCGAGCCATCGCAACCAAAGGTGACATTCACCCCCGCTGCTAGGTATTTTAACACTGGGGCAATGCCACTGCCTAAACGTAGATTACTCAAGGCATTATGAACCACGGTAGATTTAGTTGCCGCTAAAATTTCAATATCAGCATCAGTTAACCAAACACAGTGGGCTAGGGAAGTGCGATCGGTCAAAAAGCCTAAATCTTGTAAGTGTGCCACGGCACTGCGGCCATACTTTTCTTGAGCCAGCATAGATTGGGCTTTGGTTTCCAACAGATGGGTATGTAGGGGCAGATTGTAGCGATCGCTCAAGGTCACACAACCTTTGAACAACTCATCAGAACAAAGCTGCATTCCTGTGGGAGCGGGCAGGATACTCACTCCCTCCTCTGGGCGATGAAATTCCTTAACTGCGGCCTCTAGGATATCTAAGGTCGCTTGGGCCGATCGAAAATAAGCTTCATCCTGTTTGCCCAAACCACCATCGGGCATACTAGTTGTTAAAGATTGATCTTGAATTAGGGGCGCAATAAAAGCTCTGATACCTACTTCTTTATAGGCTTTAACCGCCGTACCAATAGTTTCAAATTCTTGCCCCGGAATCAGGGTGAGATGATCGACAACACTAGTCCCTCCGCTCAGGAGAGTTTCTACGGCTGTACCTAGGGCACTGAGGTAGACTCGATCGATATCTAGGGGAGTAAAATCATAAAGCTCGGCAATCCATAATTCTAGGGGAACTGGGGGAATACTACCCCTTTGCCACATTTCTGAAGAGTGGGTATGGGCATTAAAAAATCCCGGTAGCAAGAGTTTGTTTTGCCCGTTGATGACAACTCCTACAGGGTCTAAATAGGGAGCGATCGCTGTAATTTTCTTCCCTATAATTTGCACATCTACGGCAGCATAACCCTGCTCAGCAGGGATCAAAACTTGTTGAATAGTAAAGCTCACTAATTTGACTCCTCTAGGCTCTTTAACCGTCTAAGATATTATACCTTGCTTCTAGTAAATGATTTAGGATCGCTATATAGGATCGCCTTAGCTGAATAAGGACATTTGTGTAGCTGTATTTTGGTTATTACCTACTGTAGTAAGGTGGGGTGAAGAAAGAGTTAATATCCCCGATGATTCTAGTAATTGTTGGAGATCAAAGGCATTGCGAGGCGAGTAGTCTTCTTGGGGACAATGGACAAAGAAATAAATAGTTTTACCTTGGGACAGCCATAGGGATAAATAGCTCCGCCATTCTTGGAAATAAGCTTGATTATAAGAGCGATCGGGATGGCTAATATAACGAATTAAAATATGGTTAGCCGTAGTAGTGAAATGAACAGGTAAATCTGGTTTGCGACAGTCTAGATCCGGCGATCGTTCACTTTCATAAATAGGACGGGTATCTAGAATAATTCGACTAATATTATTAGCCTCTAAAAGCTGATTTAATCTATCTTCATGGGGTGGTTGAAACCAACTGTGATGCCGCACTTCCAAGGCCAGATGAGTAGGAGTATTTCTCAAAGCAACCAGAAATTTCTCTAGATCAGCAAAATTATGACTGCCATACTGGGGAGGGAGTTGGATAAAAGGACAACCAAGGCGATCGCCCAACTCCTGCATATGGGTTAGAAATTTTTGGGCCGCAGGAATTTGGGGAGCTAGTAATCCTTGATGGGTTAGGTCACGGGGAAATTTAGGGCAGAAGCGAAATTCTGGGGGAGTGCGGTCGCACCAACTGCTGAGTACCGAAGGTTTAGGTACAGCATAGAAAGTAGAATTACACTCCACTGTCATAAAATGCTGACTGTAGAGAGATAGATATTTTGAGCTACTTGTCCCAGCAGGATAGAAATCGCCTACCCAACCCTTGTGCGCCCATACTGCACAACCTAGATGAAAAAGATTAGCCATAAACTTTTACCGAAAAATTGGTAATCCCAGATGTACAATACTCCGAATGTTACGCAAGATGTTTTAACTAATAAGTAGCGTTCAGTCTCTTGGAAAGAAAATCCTGCATCAAAATTGGTTCATAAGCTGGAGGATGGGCTGAAGAGCAGCAGGTTTCAAGACAGGTCAACTCTACTCCCGAATTAGGATCGCAAAATAAAGCGATCGAGTAGCGAGAAATTTTTGCTTTAGCATCAAGAGGAACAGCCACTCGGTGAAGAGTCGATCTCAGCTTGTTATTAGTCCAGTGCTGCATGGCATCCCCCACATTCACCACCAAAGTTCCGGGTATTGGCGGAGCTACAATCCACTCTCCCTGCTGAGTCTGAATTTCTAGACCTCCCACAGTATCTTGTAACAACAGAGAAATACTGCCATAGTCTGCATGTTCTCCTGCCCGCAGTTGCCCTAGGTGGGGCACTTCTGTCACTGGTGGGTAGTGCAGCAAGCGCAGAAAATAATTTTTACCATGCTTACTATCAAAAAAATTAGGCGGTAATTCTAGAGCAAGGGCAAAAGCTCGGAGAATTTGGGGTGCAACTAGTTGAGTAGTCAATTCATAAAACTGGGTGATAGCTTGGCGGAACTCCCTTAACTCTGGGAGCCAAACTGTCTCTAGACCAGCATTAAAAGCCTCTTTCAAGTCCCAGGGCTGGGCGGGATTGAGCTTTTCTTGTTGGAAACCTACGTAGCCACAATTGGTGTGGGGCGATCGCTCCATTTGATTTTTCACCGTTTTTGGCAGACTAAAAAAGTTTCGAGACTCCCTCAATAGTTGATCGATCAATTCTTGGGAGATTCCATGATTTTTGAGATAGAAAAACCCAACTTCTTGACAAGCTACATAAATTTCTTGGACTACTTTCTGTTGGGCTGTTCCTTTAGCGTAGAGAAAAGGTGCAAAGTCGATTACAGGAATTTTTGTCATGATTCAAAACCTACCTTCCCACTCTACACCTTCCTCAATTACCTGGGCGATCGAAGTTGTGGTTGCCACAATCGAAGTTGTGGTTGCCACAATCGCTACTTCAGGGTTGAAAAGTTATCTCGCTGCTCCAGTATTAGCTTGCTATATCGCTGCCAAAATATCTTGGGCGTGAGTATCAGTTTTAACTTTTTCGTAGACTTGAGCAATTTTGCCAGTGCCGTCGATGACGTAGGTAACACGCTTGGCATAACCACCGCCATCCACATCATAGGCGATCGTTACTGCCTTATCCACATCAGCAATTAGTTGGAAAGGTAAGCCGTACTTTTCCGTGAATTTCTTATGGGAAGCTTCATTATCAGTGCTGACTCCCAAAACTACCATATCTTTAGTTTGGTATTCTTCGTGGGCATCTCGGAAACTTTGAGCCTCTTTCGTGCAACCGGGGGTGTCATCTTTGGGGTAGAAGTATAAAACTACAGTTTTGCCAGCAAAGTCAGATAGGGAGACGGTTTTACCTTCTGTGTCCTTGGCGGTGAATCCGGGGGCGATCGTCCCAACTGCTAAAGCCATAATATTTCTCCTAGGTTCGTTAATTACTTAGATTATAAATCTTGTTAAGGTTAAAATTCTATGCCCGGTTGGGCTTTGATGCCTTGCTCTCGAAAGGGATGCTTGATCAGAGTCATTTCTGTCACCAAGTCTGCCCGATCGATTAATTCCGGCGGTGCGCCCCGTCCCGTCAAGATTACATGGGTTTGTACAGGCTTATTACTAACAGCTTCAATCACCTGAGCAGGATCAAGATAACCCAGCTTTAAGGCAATATTTACTTCATCTAACAAAATCAACCGAAAGTCTGGATTATGCAGAAAAGTCAGGGCAGTCTCCCATGCAGTCTTGGCAGTAGCAATATCCCGTTCCCGGTCTTGGGTCTCCCACGTGAAGCCCTCCCCCATTGCTTCAAAAATTAGTTGAGGAGGAGTTTCCGGGTTAGGAGCTACTGTCCAGGGCTGAAATACGGCTTTCTCAGCAGGTTCCCAAGCTCCTTTGATAAATTGAATAATAGCTACTCGGTAGCCATGACCCAGCGATCGCAAAACCATCCCTAGGGCAGCAGTAGTTTTACCCTTGCCATTGCCCGTATTGACAATAATTAGCCCCTTGTCTGGGGACGCTTTAGCAATCCGCTGGTCTTGGACTTCCTTCCGCCGTTGCATTTTTTGTTTGTAACGGTCTTGTTCATCTAAAATTACATTCACACTATTTACTGGGTTGGAGTTGGATAGATAGATCAAAGCGCAGGAGCCGATCGCCATCTACCTGAGTTGTCATGCCAATGGTAGAAATAGATTTCGCCGCACCTCGCCAGTCCTTGGGTAGTTGGGGTAAAGGCAGATTATTGGCATTGATGGCTGTATCCACATTGATAAATAGCTTGCCATTATGAGCCTGCCTCATTCCCGGTAAAGTTTGCTGAAACTGAGAGTTAGTGGCTAGAGCTTCCCTCGGTTGGGGGACAATCCCTGGGGCGATCGGTGCGCCAAAGGTAAGGAATGCCACATTGCCATCTAGCCAACCATGACTAATATTTAGCCCTACCAAAGGAGAAACCCAATTAGTTACAGGCTGCCCATTGAGTTGGTTGGATTCTACTTGAAATTGATAATTATTAGCAGCAATTTCATCCAAACGCTTTAGAGTTTTTTCTGCCTTGGGGCGATCGCTTGCCTGTACCATAATCACTACTCCGGCCTTGAGTCGAGAAGTCACGTTCGCCGCCGAAGGCAGAAGAGCAACGGTAAATTCCCCCTGCATCCAAGAAAGCAAATCCTCATCTAGGTCTAGATTGGTAAAGGATTTTAAGCCTGATCGTACTGCATCGGGAGAAATGGGTAATAGAGGATTTCCCTGTCCATCGATATAGTCGAGCCAAAACTGCTGGAGATTACTGCCAGAAAACATTAAAAATGTATCTGCTGGCAGGCGCTGGGGCATGATCTTGGCATCATTTTTGGGCAAGAATTTTTGCTTGCTATCGGGCTTGAGCCAAGATACCCCTTGAAATCTCAGCCCTTGGGGCTCAAGAACAACATTAGTGGCAATGCCTTGGTATTGTTGCGGGTTCAGGGCGGGCTGAGTACTGACAGGCTTGGTGGCTTCGGTGCCAATCATGCTACTAATGGCAGGCAGATTGAGGTAGAGCCGAGCCGCTGATTGCTCAGGGTTTAGTTTCCCTAGAGCTTGACTATAGCCGGGGAGTTTAGCGATCGCCTTATTTCCTTGGTAGGCATCCACCACCTGTTCTGTGGCTTTAGGATTATTGGTAACTACCACCGCATTATCTAGAACGGTTACGGAAATTGGACTTTTAGTCCCCTTTTGACTTTCCTTGATTGTCACACCCTGGTAAGTGCGCCCTACAAGATTGTTTTTGTCAGAATTAATTTGATTAGCAATCTGGGAAGTTAATAGGGGTTGATTGACTGGGAGAACCACAATAAGAGCATCTTCTACTTTGGGAGCTTTAGCTTTTTCTGGAGTAGTAGTTTCTGTAGGTAGGGGAAGATAAGCTACCATAGCCTCCCTGCCAATCCAAGGTTGAATATCCCGTTGATAATCAAAACCATTAGCAGTCAGGAAATTTTGTTGAAGATTTTGGATCTGTTGAGCGATCGCTGCCCTAGTTTCTGAGGTTCCTGTTTGTTGTAGTTTCTGCCATTGTTGAGGATCTGTAGATACAGATAAGGTAGCTAAAGCTTGCTGGGGGATTAATTTTGCTCCCGGTGGACTGTAACCCATCAAGAAATTATTTTGAGCTAACCAGAAAGCTCCTGCTCCTCCACCGATTATTAAAGAAGCTCCAGCAATTAACCAAACCGGCTTAGTCTTTTGTAGCATGGACATTATTTTATAGAGTTAATTTGTAAAAGGTTAAGTATAGATAACACTTTACGGATGTATCAGAATATATTTTTTAGGTCGCAAAGGGCTTAAGCCCCTTGTCTGTACTCCATTAACTAGAATAAGGACTATATTAAGTTGTACAGTGTATCTCTTTGTTGATAAGGACGATTTAGGGATTTAATTGCCTCTTTTAGCTGTTCTGGTTCGAGACAAGTTCCTCCCTTTGCCCCCGCCATTGTTGTAATATGCTCTTCCATCAAGGTTCCCCCCAAGTCATTACAACCCCAATTCAGGGCAGTGGTTGCTCCCTCTAAGCCTAATTTTACCCAACTTGGTTGCTGATGAGGAATCCAATTTCCGAGGAAAATTCTGGCAACTGCGGTGAGTAATAAATTGTCTGCTAGGATGGGCTGATCTCGTCCGACTCGGCTACGGAGGGGCTTGGGGGCAGATTCTCCTACAAAAGGCAGAATAATAAATTCCGTAATTCTGGCGGGGTGATTTTGGGCGTTGGCGTTAGCCTTGCAGAGCAACATCGCTTGTTGCTGTAGCTCCCTTAAAGAGTTTAGATGGGCTGCCTGATGGTGGGGTTTTTCAATATGCCCTGAAAGCATAGTACTAGTGGTAAACAGGCCTAAGCTATGGGCAGTGCTGACAATTTCTAGCCAAGTATTGCTATTGATTTTTTCTGGACAGAGGATCTGGCGGAGGCGATCGTCTAACACCTCTGCCGCCGTCCCCGGCATGGAACCAACTCCTGCTGCTTGGAGAGCTTGAATCACCTGAGTATAGCTTAGGCTATCTTCCCTGGCAATAAACTGAATTTCTTGAGGAGAAAAAGCGTGGAGATGCAGGTCGGGAAAATTACTTTTAATAGTCTCCACAACTTTTTGATAGTACGCCAGACTACTACCATTAAGCTTAGCGGCAAGATTTAGCCCCCCTTGCATACAAATTTCTGTTGCTCCCCGCTCTACTGCTTCGGTTGTCTTGGCCAGAATATCTCCAAAATCTAACCAAAAAGCTCCCGGTTGTTCTGCATCCCGCCGAAAGGCACAAAAGCTACAATGCTGTTCACAGATGTTTGTAAAGTTGATATTTCGATTAATCACGTAGGTGACTCGATCGCCCACCTGTTCCTGACGCAAGCGATCAGCCGTAGCTCGAATTGCCTCAATAATTTCTGGCTGATCTTGCTGCAACAAAACCACCGCTTCAGCAGGAGAAATATCTTTTCCCGCCAAAGCTTGCTCTAGAATTTCTGGCACGGAGGCCTGGGAATTATTGATCTGTGGATCTATTAGTAAGTTTGTGGATGGATTGACAGAAGAATTAACAGCAGAGCTTGAAGTTGGAGGCATTTGCTAATTTGCACACAAGTATTAGATCAGATATTCAATTAAATATTGAATTAACGAACTTCCTCCATCATAGCCTGTATTCAACTTCTCAAAAGCTACATTTCCATATCGTTATAACCACCACCTTCACTATCTCGCTTAGAACTAAGCAAATCTAGCTTATTTACCCGAATTACTGGTTTAGAGCGACTAACTCCTGTAGATCGATCGCTCCAAGAATCCATATGTAGTGAACCTTCAATCCCAATCTGTGTACCTTTTTTGACATAGTTAGCAGCAAATTCTGCTGTTTTACCCCAAATTTCTAAATTAAACCAGTCAGTCTCTTTATTTTTAGTGGGTCGATTAACCGCTAGAGTGAGGTTACACTTTACACTGCCCGATTCAAAATACTTGACTTCCGGATCTTGACCAACTCGCCCCACTAGACAGACTGCATTTAGCGTCATAACTTTATCCTCCAGCGTTTTACAGAACTATTCTTGAGTTATTTTCAATTATCGCCTAAAATCTGCTCTTTTGGCTACTTAAATAGTACATGAATACTACTTAAATTAAGTTTGGCTTTTAGATAAATTGATCCTGAAATGGTAATCTACCAGTTGAATAATCGGGCATAGGGGAGGCTGGAATTATTACATCTGTCAGTAATTAGAGCAACTTGAGCTAGACTTAGAGGACAAAAAGTAATAAAATCACAACTCGATTATAGTTACTCAATTATAGTTATTCATACAAGCAGTCGATGATGGGGGCGTAGGCAAATGGGATTTATGGATCGTTTTTCTTTATCACGGGATATGGGCATAGATCTAGGGACTGCAAATACCCTAGTCTATGTTTCAGGCAAGGGCATTGTATTACAGGAACCATCGGTGGTAGCGATCGACCAAGATACAAAAATGCCCCTAGCCGTAGGTGAAGATGCCAAGAAAATGCTGGGCAGAACTCCCGGTAATGTAATTGCGATGCGTCCCCTCAGAGACGGTGTAATTGCTGATTTTGATACCGCAGAACTAATGCTGAAGCACTTTATCCGCCGGGTTCATGAAGGCAGAACCCTTGTTTCTCCAAGGATTGTCATTGGTATCCCTAGTGGTGTAACTGGTGTAGAGCGTAGAGCAGTCATGGAAGCTGCTTCCCAAGCTGGAGCCAGAGAAGTCTATTTAATTGATGAACCGATCGCTGCGGCCATTGGAGCAGGCTTACCTGTTTCGGAACCCACAGGGAACATGATTATTGATATTGGCGGCGGGACTACAGAAGTAGCAGTCCTGAGCTTGCAAGGTACAGTCCTGAGTGAATCAGTCCGTATTGCTGGGGATGAACTAAGCGAAGCCATCATGGGCTACATGAAAAAAGTCCATAACTTAGTAATTGGGGAACGTACCGCCGAAGAAATTAAAATCCAGATCGGCTCTGCCTATCCCGTGCCTAATGACGGGGAAATTATCCAAGAAGTTAGGGGATTACACCTCCTTTCTGGCTTACCCAGAACTGTGGTAGTTAAGGGTGGAGAAATTCGGGAAAGTATGTCTGAACCTCTATCGGTCATTGTGGATGCAGTCAAGCGTACCCTAGAGCGCACTCCCCCAGAATTAGCCGCAGATATTATCGATCGAGGCATCATGTTAGCTGGCGGTGGAGCTTTGCTGAAGGGCATTGATACCCTAATTAGCCATGAAACTGGAATTGTCACCCATATTGCGGCTGATCCCCTTAGCTGTGTAGTGCTAGGAACTGGTCGGGTTCTAGAAAACTTTAAACAATTAGAAAGGGTATTCAGTGGTCGTTCTCGCAATAATTAGTCACCACAGCTTATAGATTCAAAAAAATAGCTCAAAATGTTTACATTAAGGCGTTGGTGGGAACAGCACGGAAGCAAGATGCTTATAGTTGTTATTACCCTCATTACTGTTTGGGGGCTACGGCAAACTCAAGGGTCTTTTATTCTAGAACTTTACCAAATGATTGCTAACCCTCTGAAAGCTCCTAGCCCTCAAGAAGAGCGTTTAATTAATGCGAGGGTATTGGAACTCCAACAAAAACTGCTGGAAACTGAAAAGCAAAACCAGCAGCTACAGTCTTTACTTGGCTATAGTAAGGAGCAGCCGACTAAGGAAGGTGTAGTAGCTCCAGTTATTGGGCGTGGAGCTGATCATTGGTGGCAATTTATGATCTTAGGGAGGGGGCAAAACCAAGGAATAAAACCCAATGGTGTGGTGCTTGGTTTGGGTGGTTTAGTCGGCCGGGTAGTTAGTGTGACTCCAAATACTAGCAAAGTATTACTAATTAGCGATCCTAGTAGTCGAGTGGGAGTTTTAATTAGTAGGACTCGCCACATGGGAATTCTTAAGGGACAAGGCTCTAATCAAACTGTTATCCAATTTTTTGATAAATTGCCGGATGTCAAGCCGGGAGATATGGTGGTGACATCTAATGTTAGTCAACTGTTTAGTCCGGGAACTCCTGTGGGGAGGGTGCGATCGGTCAATCTAGATAAAACTCCTGCCCCTGAAGCCGTTATTGAAGTTACAGCGCCCATCAATTCCCTAGAGTGGGTAATTGTTTTACCTGAAGCTACCCCCACTCCTATTACAGCTAATCCAGCTAGTCCAAAAAATTAGGGTGGGCATTGCCCAGTTTATAAGAATTCTGGGATAGGGAATGGAAGATGGGGAGCAACTGTTTTGTAGCCATCAACCTTAACCCAGATAGGTAAGCAGAATCAAAAAGGGGTGGGCATTGACCACCCTACAAGAGCTAACAAACTCTTCACTTCTTCTTTTACCTCCCTGTATACCTCCCTGTACCTTCCTGTACTCTCTGTACCTCCTTTACTACAATGAAATCTACAGTCCAGCGCTTTAATTGGCAACGAGAAACTTGGAAGTGGTCTGTTAATATTGGTTCTGTTTTGATTTGCTCTATGCTGCTTCTAGTCCGGTGGCCTGGAATGGAAATGTTGGGGATTGCTCCTAACTGGTTATTAATTTGGGTAGTTGCTTGGAGCGTGAAGCGCACACCCCTGCGGGGAGCGATCGCTGGTTTCTTGTTAGGACTAATTCAAGATGCTTTAACTAGTCCAGACCCTAGCCATGTGTGGGGATTTATGATGACAGGGATATTAACAGCTAGAATTCAAAAACATAAATATGTTCAAGAAGATATTGTCTCTGTAGCTTTGATTGTTTTTGGGACGGTGATTCTAAATGAAACTGTAATGGCTATTCAGTATAGTTTTTGGAATGATCGAACTCTGACAAATACTTGGTTAGATCATCAACGAATTGCCCTCACCTCCGCCATCCTCACTAGCCTTTGGACTCCGGCAGTTTATCTTCCTTTAAATTTTTGGTGGCAAAAGATGTTTCATGAAGAACATTTGGCTTGAGCATGAGTCTAGGGGTGAATAGAGATAAAATTAATATCAGTTCGAGATAAGAAATACTCAATCACTGCTTATCCCCAACTCAGGTTAAAGCTAGTGATGGAATTAGAGAAAGTTATGGAAAATCATTTCCCGATTTAGGAGATGCAATGCTTGCCTCAAATACGCTAGAGTGACTAAAGAATTTGTTATATAAGTTAAGAAATGGTTAAAAACACCGCTGCTGCTTTGGTTAAGGAACTGAATCTGGAAGTTCCCGCATTGTTACCCGCCTCGTTATTAGTTAAAGCGCCTTGGACGATCGAAGACAGTGAAAGATTGTACCGAATTCAAGGCTGGGGTGAACCCTATTTTTCAATTAATACGGCCGGAAATATTACCGTATCTCCGAAGGGCGATCGGGGTGCTTCCCTGGATTTGCATGAGTTGGTAGAATCCCTCCGCCAGCGTAATATTCAACTGCCCCTACTGGTAAGATTTTCCGATATCCTTGAAGACCGAAT
The DNA here is from genome assembly GCA_031374985.1 of Coleofasciculaceae cyanobacterium OTE_70_metabat_329. Classification (GTDB taxonomy): domain Bacteria; phylum Cyanobacteriota; class Cyanobacteriia; order Cyanobacteriales; family JAAUUE01; genus JAAUUE01. The sequence continues at coordinate 15,466 of JANMHD010000156.1, forward strand.
CGAACTCCTCAATGCTTCTTTTTCTAGAGCGATCGCCCGTTACAACTATCAAGGCAAATATCGGGGGGTGTTCCCAGTCAAGTGCAACCAGCACCGCCATCTAGTGGAAGATTTAGTCCGCTTTGGTAAGCCCTATCAGTTTGGATTAGAGGCGGGTTCTAAACCAGAATTAATGATTGCCCTAGCTTTACTGGATACTCCCGGTTCTTTGCTAATTTGTAATGGCTACAAAGACCGAGAATATATCGAAACAGCCCTGCTGGCTCAGAAAATTGGTCAGCAAGTAATTATTGTCTTGGAGCAAATTGAAGAAGTTGCTGTAGTAATTGAGGTCGCCCAAAAACTAAATATCAAACCTGTAGTGGGGGTTCGAGCAAAACTTAGTTCTAAGGGGATCGGCCGTTGGGGAGAGTCTTCGGGCGATCGGGCTAAATTTGGCTTAACTATTCCTGAAGTTCTTCAGACAGTGGATCAATTAAAAGCGGCGGATTTACTGGATTCTCTTCAACTCCTACATTTCCACATTGGCTCCCAAATCTCTTCTATTAGTGTAGTCAAAGATGCCATTCGTGAAGCCGGCAAAATCTATGTAGGTTTGGCAGCCTTAGGGGCAAATATGCAATACCTAGATGTAGGCGGCGGCTTAGGAGTAGATTATGATGGTTCCAAGACTAATTTCCATGCTTCTACCAACTACACTCTCCAAAACTATGCCAATGATGTGATTGCGGAAGTTAAGGATGCTTGTACTGAGGCTAATATCCCTGTGCCTACCTTGGTGAGTGAAAGTGGCCGGGCGATCGCTTCCCATCAATCAGTACTGATCTTTGATGTCCTCAGTGTGAGCAATGTCCCCCAAAGTAGGGAGGCAGAAATCGTAGCTGAGACAGAGCATGTTACTCTGCGGAGTCTTTGGGAGGTTTATCAATCGATCAATCCCGATAACTACCAAGAAATGTTCCATGATGCCGCCCAGTCTAAGGAAGATGCCACCAATAGATTTACCTTGGGCTATCTATCCCTCACGGAACGGGCTAAGGCAGAACGTCTCTACTGGGCATGTTGCCAAAAAATTCTGGCGATCGCCCGCACTAAAGATTATGTCCCCGATGATTTGGAAGACCTAGAAAAAGATCTTGCTTCTATTTATTATGCAAATTTCTCGGTATTTCAATCGGTTCCCGACTCCTGGGCGATCGACCAACTATTCCCCATTATGCCCATTCATCGCTTGAATGAAGAACCCACAGAACGGGGCATCTTGGCTGATCTTACCTGTGATAGTGATGGCAAAATCAACCAATTTATAGATCTGCGCGATGTAAAACCTGTCCTAGAATTACATCCTTTGAAGCCTCAAATAGGAGAAACTTCTCATCAGCCCTACTACCTAGGACTATTCCTAGCCGGAGCCTACCAAGAAATCATGGGCAATCTCCATAACCTATTTGGAGATACTAATATTGTCCATATTCAACTTACTCCCAAGGGCTACAAAATTGAGCAGGTAGTAAAAGGGGATACGGTTAGTGAGGTGTTGGGCTATATGCAATATAAAGCTGATGACTTGGCCGAATGTATTCGTCGTCGAGCAGAACAGGCTCTTGGGGAAAATCGCATTACCCTAGCAGAATCCCAATTGCTCCAACAAAACTATCAGCGGAGTTTAGGTAGCTATACTTATCTAAGCTCTTAGATTAGCAAGGAGACTGAAATTAATCCTCCCCCCTTTTGAAGGGGGGTTGGGGGGGATCAATATCTGAAAAATAGCCGGGATAAATTTTTCATGGCAAAATCTAATTCTAATCATCGGGTGGTTTATTCAGAGTTTGGTAGCTCTCAATCTCCAGAGGAACCTACCTCAGAAGAATTATCTCCCCAACAACAGCAGGTGAGAATCCAAGCAAGTCGATCGGGGCGTAAGGGCAAAACGGTGACGATCGTCTCCGGTCTGCAACTCAATCCAGATAATTTTAATACTCTCCTAAAACAACTTAAAAATCAGTGTGGCAGCGGTGGAACCTTAAAAGAAAACACCATAGAAATTCAGGGCGATCATACTCAGAAATTATTAGAAATTATGACTAAACTGGGCTATAAAGCCAAAATTAGTGGTGGTAAATAATATTCTCAACTTAGGCGATCGCTAAAAACTCCCTAACTTTTCCTAAATAAATTTCTGGAGCCTCTAACATAGGGAAATGGGCGGTGGCTGGGATTTCGTAATATTCCACTTTGGGGCTAAGGCTGGCAGCATTTTTACCCATGTCGGCGGGGATAATAATATCTTTTTCTCCCGCTATCAACAAAGTTGGAATCGGGATTTTAGCAAATTCTTGGGGCATGACTTCTGCTGCGTGTTTACTGACAGAGGTGTAGATAGTACCTAGAGCAGCTTCATAATCCGCCGCTAGGAAATCCGCTAGAAATTCTTTAGCTATGCTTTCTGGTAGAGGGCGGTGAAGGAACCTAGCCATAAACATCTGCCCAGCGAAGGGAATAGACTGGAACCATTGGGGACGAAATTTAACGACGTAACCCCCAAATTTATGGAAAGCGGCAAAAGATTTGGCTTCGTAGGGAAATATACCGCTACAGGTGAGGATGGCTTTCTCGATACGATCGCTATAGAGATTAATAAAAAAAGTAGCGATCGATGCCCCTACCGAATGTCCATTGAGATAAATTTTGTCAACTCCCAGATTATCCAAGAGGATATTGAGATCGATCGCATAATCCTCTAGGTCATAGCTAATGGCTTGCTCTAATTCTGGCAATTGAGAGTCGGGTAGTTTCGATCGACCAAACCCGCGGAGGTCATACAATAGGCAATCAAAATCCTTACTAAGAGCTTCTGCCGTACTCTGCCAATACCGTGCTGAACCTCCCCAACCATGAATAAAAACCATCAAAGGCTTCCCTGCGGTTCTCACCGATGGAATCCACTCATAGTAATGCTCCACTCCCCGAACCATAATATAAGCCATGAATTCTCTAAAAAATTTCTTAATTAAACCGACTAAATCAATATGAGGGCAAAAATTCTTATGAATACAAGGGCGCAAAGCCTTGCGCCCCTACCAAATATAACCTTTGTGTACCAAATCTGTTTAAAAATAAAGATCGCTTCCTAGGAGACGATCTTATTTTATGGGTTTTCTCTTGTACAAAATTACTTATGGAAAAAATAGAAATCTAGTAGGGGCGCAAAGCCTTGCGCCCTTATCCATAGAACTGGTATAAGTTATTTAACCGTACCCAAAACCGTTGATACCTCGGAGTTAGGAATCCTCGGTGTCAGGAATCCCTTAGCATAAATTTGAGGGTTCTTTTGGGCAATTTGAGTATAAGACTGCCGAACTTCCGCATTTACAGCTACTGTCTTGACATCGTATAGTTGGGTTGCCATTTTGGGGTACAAACCAATGCCAATGATCGGGACTAGGAAGCAAAAAGCAATCAATACTTCCCGCCAATCAGCATCAAAAAATTTGGCATCCGCAGGCATCACACAACTATTCCCAAAACAGACAGCTTCCTGATCCCCCACCTCTAGGGCGACACCATTAACATCACAGTTTGGGGCAACTCCAGAACTGTAGAACATCTG
>JANMHD010000167.1:0-7361 GCA_031374985.1 Coleofasciculaceae cyanobacterium OTE_70_metabat_329
AATTTTTCTACATACTTACCCAAAATATCTGCCTCAATATTTACCAAATCCCCAATCTTTAGCTGTGCCAAATTAGTTTGACTAAAACTGTGGGGGATCACTGCCACCCGGAACCAACTACCTACTGTGTCACAATCTGCCACCGTGAGGCTGACCCCATTCACCGCCACACTGCCCTTGGGGATAATGTAGGGAGCGATCGATTCTGCCCATTGATCTTCTAGCCCTACTGGTGCAGCAAATTTCATCTCCCAAGATTGGGCATTCACGATCGAAGAGCTTAGACTACCCACCCCATCAATATGCCCAGTGACAAAATGTCCCCCTAATTTGCTGCCGACTCGTAGGGAAGTTTCTAGATTAACCCCATGAGATTTGTATTGAGCTTGGGCTAGGGTCGTGCGGCTGAGGGTTTCTGGAGAAATACTGGCAAGGAATCCTTGGGTTAATAGCTCTTCTACGGTGAGGCAAATCCCATCTACTGCCACACTATCCCCTAGAACCAAGTCTCTCCCAATATCTGATACTTTAGGATAGGTAATTTGCCAGCTATCCTTACCTACAGTTTTAATTTGTCCCAAGGCTTGAATTAATCCAGTAAACATGGATAGAAATCCTCAAAATTATTTTTGTAAACTATCGCGATTCTAAGTAATTTCACTCGCCTTCAGGGAGGGAAATCATCTCCTACAGATAGGGATTGCTATATTTTTTGTAAACTATCGATTAAGTAACCTGAAGCTGGTGCATACTGAAAGAATAGGATTTAGTTACTAGCCTATTTGTTAAATTAACTTACTTACTAGATTTAATCACTCGAATCTTGGCAAATTAGTTAACTAAACTATTACCGATCACAATATAATACTAAGTTAAATTCTAAGTCTATACTTTTAGTTAAACTTTTTCCATGCACCACCCAATGACCCGACTGTAGAGGCAAAACTAATGATTGAAATGAAAGTTGCTGGAATTGCATTAGAAGCAGTCACTCGTAGCCCGATCGTTCTCCTGAAAGATTATGAAGACAGACGTGCCCTGCCCATTTATATTGGACAGGATCAGGCAAAGGCAATTATCAGTGCTTTAGAAAGACAAAATCCCCCCCGTCCCATGACCCATGATCTGATGGTGAATATGCTGGAGGCATGGGATTTGACCCTAGACCGGATTATCATTCACTCCCTGCAAAGTGATACTTTCTATGCAGTTCTTTGTGTCCGCCAAGGGGAAGTCCTGAAGGAATTTGATGCTCGTCCTAGTGATGCGATCGCCATTGCAGTCAGAACTGGTTGCCCTATCTGGGTAATGGAAGAAGTGATTGCCGATGCCTCTATTCCGGTAGACCGGGATGCCGATGAGCAAGAAAGACGTGCCTTCCGGGAATTTCTGTCAGGAGTCCGTCCAGAAGACTTCACTAAGCGTAGTAGTTTCCCTACGGGAGAAAGTCAATAGTGAGAGGCTCCTCAAAGATCCTAGAATTTTTAGAGGTGGGAGGGGCTAATTCTGATCTTTCCCTTGATGGTCTAGGCAAAAAATAATAGATTGAAAGGGAAAACTATGGGTTTGTCTTTATTTAGTGATGCAAGTACACGCTTAGCGCAAGCTTTAAAATTTGTGGCTATTTCTGATGATGCGATCGAGCATTTGAAACATCCCAAAGCCAGTTTAAGTGTTTCTATTCCGGTTCGTATGGATAATGGCTCTCTGCGCTTCTTTCAAGGATATCGAGTCCGCTACGACGATACTAGAGGCCCTACCAAGGGCGGAGTACGCTACCATCCGGGAGTCAATTTAGACGAGGTACAATCTTTAGCCTTTTGGATGACCTTCAAATGTGCAGCCCTAAACTTACCCTACGGTGGGGGTAAAGGGGGAATTACGGTTAACCCAAAGGAATTATCTCGCCTAGAACTGGAAAGACTCAGCCGGGGCTACATAGATGCGATCGCCGATTTTATTGGCCCTGATGTAGATATTTTGGCTCCTGATATGTACACCAATCAAATGATTATGGGCTGGATGATGGATCAATATAGCATCATCAAACGGCAGATCAGCCCGGCGGTAGTCACCGGAAAACCCATTACGATGGGAGGTAGCGTCGGACGAGAATCTGCTACAGCTATGGGGGCTTTTTTTGTAATTGAACGCATGATGAGCAAGCTCGATCGGCATCCCGGTAATACTACCGTGGCGGTACAGGGTTTTGGGAATGCTGGGGGGACGATTGCTGCCCTTATGGCTAAAGCTGGCTACAAAGTAGTGGCGGTCAGTGATTCCCAAGGGGGTATTTATGCCAAAAAGGGTTTAGATATTCCTAGTATCCGTCAGTATAAACATTCTAGCCGTAGTATTCAGGCGGTTTACTGTGCTGGGACAGTGTGCAGTGTTGTAGAGCATGAAGTAATTACCAATGAACAACTTTTGGCTCTTGATGTAGATATTTTGATTCCAGCCGCCTTAGAGAATCAAATTACTGCTACCAATGCCCCACAAATTCAAGCTAAGTATATTTTTGAAGTAGCTAATGGCCCCATAACCTCTGAGGCTGATGCGATACTTGACCAGAAAGGGATTATGGTCTTTCCTGATATTTTGATCAATGCCGGGGGAGTAACTGTTAGCTATTTTGAGTGGGTGCAAAATCGGAGTGGTTTGTACTGGTCTTTGGAAGAAGTAAACCAGAGACTCCAAGAAAAAATGGTAACGGAGGCTGATCATATTTGGACAATCTCTCAAGATAGGAGTACTTCCCTGAGGACTGCTGCCTATATTCATGCCCTGAATCGATTAGGAGAAGCGATCGAAGCAAAGGGAACTAGAGACTATTATGCCAACAAAAGGTTTTAACTTCTAGGCAGGAAGTGAACCAGACTTTATTTGTAGTTTCCAAAATATAAATCTTTCTTTTATAGTGGAGCAATACCTACAACCATTTTAGGATTGCTATATAAGTTGTTTTGCTATAAGTTATAAATAGTAAAAAATTGAGCCAGAAGTTCAGCATAATTACAAAAAATATTTTTTTAATGGGGGCGAAATTTCCCTAATCTTAGGTTAAGTAGGCTTAAATCTACAGAAATGTAAAATGTAATCATTTTTTGGTGAATCTATAAATCTGCAAATTTAAGACTGCCATCTCCTGTGTCCGAAAGCTGTCTACCATGATTAATCAAATTCTAGATAAGCGCTACCGTATCGTCAAAGTCCTGGGCATGGGAGTTTCTGGTCCTGTCTGCCTTGCAGTAGATACCCAAGACCCAGATTATCCAGTGTGTGTAGTTAGACAAGTCCGCCTCCCCAGCCGAGCTAACGGTACTCTTTCACGGCTACAATTTTTATTGAATACCAAAACTGAGGCTCTAGAAAAATTGGCCGAGGTACAGAGCAGCCCTTCAGTATTAGACTTTTTCCTAGACAACCAAACTTTTTATTTAATAGAGGAATTCCTCCCCGGTCATCCTGCTGTCCACAAAAACCCTAAGGGTCAGTCTCCTGAAGAAGACCAAGGTATGCAGCGCCTTCAAGAAATGCTGAGTATGGTGGAACCGATCGCTGCGGAAGAAAATCATACTGAGCAAAATAGGTACCATAGAAATTGGGAAACTAGTACTCCTGAATCAAGTACAGTCCAAGAAATAGGGACGATCAAGCATTTAGGTTTAGATGATGCAGATTCAGATAATTCAAATACTACAGATTTAGATGCAGATGACTTAAGTTTATTAGCTAATTTAGAAATACAAGATCCATTAGACCCATCTAAACTTCCGAAAACCCCCTTCTCTTTGCCTAAGCTATTTTCTCCCTTAGTTAGTGCCGGAATAGTATTGTTGATGGTTGGGGGAGGAGTTGCTTTTTGGCGCTATCAAGAGTACAGCAATAAAAGTACGGCGCAGAATTTTTATGCTCAAGGAATGGAACAAATGGAGAAAGGAAATTTACCTTCAGCAATTCAGTCCCTGAGCCAGTCTCTCCAGCTTCATCCCCAGAATGTGGCTGCCTACGGTAATCGGGGTAATGCTTATTATGATTTAGGAGATTATGCCTCAGCTTTGGCTGACTATACTAAAGTTATTGAGATGCAGCCAGATAATCTGAATGCCTACTATAATCGGGGCTTAGTATATTTTGATCAAGGTAATTACCAAGGAGCGATCGCAGATTTGACTATTGCTCTGAAAGTCCAAGAACACGATGCTGATGTGTTATACAAACGGGGAGTTTCCTATTACAACCTTAAGAGTTATCAAGATGCCTTGGCTGATCTTGATCGGCTACTCCGTCTTAATCCTAAAAATGAAAAGGCTTGGTCTGCTAGGGGATTAGTTAAGGTGGGTTTGGGGGATCAACAGGGGGCAATGACAGACTACACGGAAGCTATTAATGCTAATCCTAAGGATGGCAGAACCTTCTATAACCGGGCGCGGCTCCGGGCATCTCTGGGAGATAATACAGGGGCATTACAGGACTATAATCAATCTATTGTCCTTAGTCCTCAAGATGCGGATGCCTTTACTAATCGTTGTAGTATCAATCTCAATTTGGGTAATTTTCCTAATGCCATTAGTGACTGTACTGAAGCAATCCGCCTCCAGCCCAATAATGCTGTGGCTTTTAACAATCGCTGTGCGGCAAATTTTAATCGCAAGGATCATCAAAATGCCCTGAAGGACTGTACCCAAGCAATTCGGTTGAACCCTAGTAATGATGAAGCTTATAGCAATCGGGGGGATGTGCGCCGGGATGTAGGCGATCGTACGGGAGCTTTGGAAGACTACAGCGAGGCCATTAAGATAAATGCCAATAATAGTTTTACTTATACCAGTCGGGGCAATGTCCGGCGGGATTTAGAAGATTTTAGGGGATCGATCGAAGATTATAGTCGAGCAATTTCCATCAACCCCACCAATGGTTCAGCCCTCTATGGCAGGGGTTTAGCCTACGCCCGTCTTCCCGGCAGTAAAGAACAAGCCACCGATGATCTGCAAAAGGCAGCAAAAATATTTTTAGATAATGGGCGAGTTACTGCTTATCAAGAGGCGGTAGCCCAGATGAATAAAGTCAAGTAATTTTTTATTTACTAAATGCTGGCAAGTGGTTATTTCCGAGGGCAAGGGATTTGGTAGTGCTAAGGTAAGCCTATCACCTGTCCTCATCCAAAATCATTACCTTTTTAGGACTACTAAGGATTTAGGATGGGGATGGTCTATCATAGTTATAATTACTGATAGGATAATTAAGATAGAGAACTACTAGTAGACAAGATGCTTACAACAACTTTTTTCTAGTCTACCTATGCTTGCTACATTAGATAAATTAAGAGTAACTATACCAATGATTTAATAATAATTATGAGATTAGTAGCCTTGAGGTAATATAACCTTGCTTGATTACTTTTTCTTTTATTTCCTAAATTATGGCAGCGAAAAAATCTTTAATAATTTTCAGTTACTATTTCTAGAAATCTAGACAGGGCTGACCTAGCTGCTTAACTAAACCAAATTTAATGTGAGGTTTCCATGCGCGTCTTGATGATTTATCCCCTGTTTCCTAAGAGTTTGTGGTCTTTTGAAAAAGTTTTAGAGTTGGTCGATCGCAAGGTTCTTTTGCCTCCCCTTGGTCTAGTTACAGTGGCGGCGATTCTGCCCCAGACTTGGGAATACAAACTAGTCGATCGCAATGTTCGTAATATTACAGAAGCAGAATGGGCTTGGGCAGATATTGTCATCATGTCCGCTATGATTGTCCAAAAACAAGATTTAATTACCCAGATCAAAGAAGCTAAAAAACGGGGCAAACTAGTTGCTGTAGGTGGCCCCTTCCCCACTTCTGTACCGGAAGATTCCCTAGAGGCTGGGGCAGATTTTATGATTCTGGATGAGGGGGAAATTACTCTACCCTTGTTTGTTGAAGCGATCACTAGGGGAGATCAATCCGGCGTTTTTCGCTCTGATGGGGTCAAGCCCGATGTTACTACCACCCCAGTTCCCCGCTTTGACCTGTTGGAGCTAGACCAGTACGATTCCATGTCGATCCAATTCTCCCGTGGTTGCCCTTTCCAGTGCGAGTTCTGCGATATTATTGTCCTCTACGGTCGTAAGCCCCGTACCAAAGCTCCAGAGCAACTCTTGGCAGAACTAGATTGTCTCTATAATCTTGGTTGGCGGCGGAGTATTTTTATGGTAGATGATAACTTCATTGGCAATAAACGCAACGTGAAGTTACTTTTACGGGAAATGAAGGAATGGCAACGGGAGCATCAATACCCCTTCAGCATTACTACCGAGGCTTCGGTAGATTTAGCTGATGATCAAGAGTTGATGGATTTAATGCGGGAATGTAACTTTACTGCGGTTTTCTTGGGAGTAGAAACCCCAGATGAAGAGAGTTTAGCGATGACTAAGAAATTTCAAAATACCCGATCGAGCCTCGGTGAAGCGATGGATAGAATTACTCGATCGGGCTTAAGGATCATGGCTGGATTTATTATTGGCTTTGATGGAGAGAAAACTGGGGCAGGCAATCGGATTGTCGAGTTTGTGGAACAAAATGCTATTCCCACTACTACCTTTGGGATGCTCCAAGCCCTGCCCCACACTGCCCTCTGGTTTAGACTAGAAAAAGAAGGCCGGCTCCTAGCAAAAAATGCCAACCTCAACCAGACTACCTTAATGAACTTTCAACCAACCCGGCCAATTACAGAAATTGCCCAGGAATACGTAGAAGCTTTTTGTGCGGTTTATGATCCAGAAAAATATCTCGATCGCACCTACCGCCATTTCTTGATTCTTGGTGCGCCAAAGATCAATGCCCCTAGTACATTTCCTAGCTTAGTGGAGTTGAAAGCCCTAGCGATCGTCATCTGGCGGCAAGGTTTCCTACGGAGTACCCGTTGGAAGTTCTGGCATCATCTCTTTAGTATTATCAAAAATAATCCTAGTCAGTGGGATCACTACCTAACAGTGTGCGCCCATAATGAACACTTCTTGGATTATCGTCAAGTTGTCCGGGAAGAAATTGAAAGCCAAGTTAAAGTATTGCTGAATGCTATACCAGAAAATCCTTCTGAAAACAAAGTAGAAGCCCTTGCAAGTTAGCCAACACTTAACGGGAGTTCGATGGAAACTCTTGAAAACCCATGAAAAACTTATGGTCAGAAAGAAATGACTTGCTTTTCATCAAGCTGGGAAAAACCGTCGAACTCACGTTGACCAAAGACTCCAAAAGGCGTCATCTAAAGCAAGGTAATGTCACGCATGGTTTTGATGAGTTTAGCTACTAATGCCCGCACTTTTATGAAGGCTGTGATAACTTGGTTCTCTCGCAGTTTCTTGCGAGCCAATGTCGTACTACCG
>JANMHD010000341.1:0-1834 GCA_031374985.1 Coleofasciculaceae cyanobacterium OTE_70_metabat_329
GAAATTGTTCTGAGGTGGCTACTCGATCGCTCAACAGCAATTCATAAAGTAAGCGAAATTTCTCCATAGGAAATCTATGCCCTTCCGGCAGAGGAGCCACATAATCGGGATGATAAACTATGGGTAGGTAATTACTAAATATGGCGATCGCTCCCTAGACTAGATGCTATTTTAAATAGATGACTCAGAATTTTACTAGGAGAATATTGGTTAAAATTTACCATGCCTGCACGAGATGTTTTTCATAATGCTGTCAAGATGGCTTTAGAAAAAAATAATTGGATCATCACCCATGATCCTCTTACACTAGAGTTTGGATTAGGTTCTTTATATGTAGATTTAGGGGCAGAAAGAATAATTGCGGCGGAACGAAGTAATGAAAGAATTGCAGTGGAAATTAAGAGTTTCCTCAGTGGTTCGGCAGTTTCAGAATTTCACACGGCACTTGGACAATATCTTAACTATCGTCTATTAATCCAAGAGCAGTATCCAGAATACAAACTGTATCTAGCTATTCCTTCAAGTACGTATGATTCCTTTTTTCAATTGCCTTTTGTCCAAACTACAATTGAACAATATCAACTAAAGTTAGCAGTTTATCTGCCAGAAAAGCAGGAGATTGTAAAATGGCAGAATTAAGTGAATACCGAAAAAAGATTCAAGATTTACTGACAGAGTTAGCAGGGTATGGATCAGCAAATAGTGAAGTTGAGTCTCAGTTAATTTTTGATCTTGAGCGAGATCATTATCAATTAGTCCATGTTGGGTGGCGAAATAATCACCGAATCTATGGCTGTGTAGTGCATTTAGATATTAAGGATGGCAAGATATGGGTACAACATAATGGAACCGAGTTTGATATTTCCCTGATGCTTGCAGAAATGGGTATTCCTAAACAAAATATAGTTAATGGGTTTCATTCAAGCTACATGCGGCAGTTTACAGATTTTGCAGTTGGATAGAAATCATTATGATTACGATCGCAACATCTCAAGCTCCAGACGGCAGAAGAGGCGATCGCTGATTTGCGTATTTATTTAACTTTGGATGCTCGCTCAACAGAACTCAATGTTAATTTAAATAAGTAGCTCAGGATTTTATGATGAAAATATCAGATAGACTTCGATCGCTAACCTACAGCCTAGATATTCAAATACTGGGATTCTATTCAGTGAGTTTAAGCGCATCAAGGAAAGTAGTTTAGGATATCAGCTAGTAAGGTGATGGATGTAGAAAATCATGAATCAGCAAAATCTTTTATCTCGAATTTCGATCAATCAAAATATTTGTTTCGGGAAGCCTTGTATCAAGGGTCATCGGATTTGGGTTTCTTTGGTGCTTGATTTTTTGGCGAGTGGGATGACAATTCCTGAACTGATTGAGCAGTATCCCCAGTTAGAGGTGGAAGACATCTATGCTTGTATTGCCTATGGTGCGGAAATGTCACGGGAACGTTATGTTAATATTCCTTGTTAATTTAAATAAGTAGCTCAGGATTTTATGATGAAAATATCAAATAGATTGCGATCGCTAACCTACAGCCTAGATATCCAAATACCGGGATTCTATTTTTGGTGGGGAAATTTTGTGATCCAACTTGGGGGGACTGAGGTGGATGATGAGCCTGTTTATTATCCTTTTGTTGTGCCAACGCTGGTTGGTTTTGGGTTTGTGCTACCCAACTATTTTTCATGGCATACACCATTTAGTGAGTTTAATCGTTGTCAAAGAAAGTAGTTTAAAATATCAGCTAGTAAGGTGATAGATGAGGTTCAAAATATGAGTGTTATTGCTATTACATATCCTTATATTTCTGTTAATCCTGAGATTGCAG
>JANMHD010000361.1:0-5433 GCA_031374985.1 Coleofasciculaceae cyanobacterium OTE_70_metabat_329
GCAATCACAGCGCCGTTTTGACCAGCATTCTCTGCAATTCTTTTTAGGGGAGCAGCTAAAGACCGAGCCACAATTAAGGCACCGATTAGTTCTTCATCCTTGAGGTTAGCCTTAGACCAAACTTCCAGTTCAGGAGACAGGTGAGCTAGGGTTGTACCACCACCGGGAACGATACCTTCTTCTACGGCTGCTTTAGTTGCGTTGATAGCATCTTCTAGGCGCAGTTTCTTGTCCTTCATTTCGGTTTCAGTTGCTGCACCGACTTTGATCACTGCCACACCACCAGCTAATTTAGCTAGGCGCTCTTGGAGTTTTTCCTTGTCATAGGAAGAATCAGTTTCATCCATTTGGCGACGAATCTGCTCACAACGGGTCTTGACTGCGGCTTCGTTACCTTCAGCAACGATCGTGGTGCTGTCTTTATTAATATTGATCCGGCGGGCTTTGCCGAGCATATCTAGCTTAGTAGTTTCTAGTTTTAAGCCAGCATCTTCGGTAATTAGTTGACCGCCAGTTAGTACAGCAATATCTTCCAACATTGCTTTACGACGATCGCCAAAACCAGGGGCTTTGACAGCAGCTACGTTCAGCACACCCCGGAGGCGGTTAACTACCAAGGTAGCTAGGGCTTCTTTCTCGATATCTTCAGCAATAATCACTAAAGGACGACCAGAACGAGCTACTTGCTCTAATACTGGAACGAGGTCTTGGACTAGGCCAATTTTCTTGTCGGTTAAGAGAATAAAAGGCTCTTCCAGAACAGCTTCCATACGCTCCATATCGGTAGCAAAATAAGGAGAGATATAGCCCTTATCAAAACGCATCCCTTCGGTGATTTCTAGTTCGGTGGTCATGGACTTCCCTTCTTCTAGGGAAATTACGCCTTCCTTACCGACTTTATCCATAGCATTGGCAATCATCTGCCCAACTTCATCATCGTTACCAGCAGAAATAGCTCCTACTTGGGCGATCGACTTAGAATCTTCCACGGGTTTAGCATGGGCCGCAATTTTTTCTACTAAGAAAGCGGTAGCTTTATCAATCCCACGTTTGAGGGCGATCGCATTTGCACCTGCTGCTACGTTGCGTAAACCTTCTTTGACAATGGCATGAGCCAACACAGTGGCTGTGGTAGTTCCATCGCCGGCCGCATCGTTAGTTTTGGAAGCAGCTTGACGAATCAGGGCTACACCAGTATTTTCTACGTGGTCTTCCAGTTCAATTTCCTTTGCAATGGTCACACCATCGTTAACGATCTGGGGTGCGCCAAATTTCTTTTCTAGGACTACGTTACGTCCCTTTGGTCCCAAGGTGACAGCCACTGCTTCTGCCAAAATATCCATGCCTCGTTCCAAGGCACGACGGGCGTTTTCGTTATAAATAATTCGCTTTGCCATAGTTTTTAACCAGTCAGTTTATGAGTTTATTTTTATTTAGCTAATTTTTATTTAGCTATCAGTTACCAGTTGTCAATTTTTATTGTTTACTGATCACTGTTTACTGTTCAATATTTTTAGGAGACGATCGCCAAAATATCTTTCTCAGAAAGAAGTACATACTCTTCGGAGCCTAATTTGATATCGGTTCCTGCATACTTGGAGTAGAGGACTTTGTCGCCAACTTTTACTTCCAAAGGCTGAACAGTCCCTTCATCATTGCGTTTGCCGGGTCCGATCGCTGCAATTTCACCGATTTGGGGCTTTTCCTTGGCGTTATCAGGAAGTAAAATACCACCAGCAGTTTTTTCTTCTGCTGCGCTGACTTTGATAAATACACGATCGCCTAGGGGCTTGACTGTAGTTACGCTTAAGGTTACTGATGCCATAGATATTTCTCCATTACTTACAAAAACTGGGGGAAGTTAGCACTCTCGACCCCTGAGTGCTAATTTAGCCGAATAGTACCTCCATTGCAATATTCCTTAAGTACGGTTTTCCGAACTGCCCTAAAATACTACCCCTGTAATCACGGTAGAATGTTGTTTAGAACTGATTAATTTGACGGGATTTTCATGGAACGTCGTGATTTTTTGATTGGTGGAGGAATGTTAGCTCTGACTCAAGCTCTGGCAGCTTGTGGAAATCAAGGGCAAAATACTTTAAAAATTCAATTACTCAAGGGGTCAATTCCTATCCAGTTAATTGAAGAGTTTCCCAAGTTGGCAAACCCAGCTGTTTCCTTAGATATTCAAGTAGTAGAACAGTTACAAGAAGCATTTTCTCATCTAGAGCGCCTATCTTCCTTGGTGGGCAAGGTCTCTGATACCTCTTGGGATTGGTTACCTCTAGGACAATCAAAAACCCCAACTCAGCCAAATTTAATGACTCTAGGTGATAGTTGGTTGCAGAGTGCGATCGCCCAAAAATTAATTCAACCTTTGCCTATTAAAGATTTACCTAGCTGGCAAAGACTTCCCCGGCTCTGGCAAGACCTAGTGCAGCGAGATGTGAAAGGGAATCCCCAAGAAAATGGTCAAATCTGGGGTGCTCCCTATCGTTGGGGAACTACCATGATCGCCTATCGCCGGGATAAGTTCCAAGAGTTGGGCTGGACTCCCCAAGACTGGGGGGATCTATGGCGGCAAGAACTCCGGGGCAAAATTTCCCTTTTAGATCAACCACGGGAAGTTATTGGCCTCACCCTCAAAAAACTAGGGCATTCCTACAACACCCAAGATTTAACCAAAATTCCTAACCTCAAAGCAGAACTCCAGTCCCTCAACCAGCAGGCAAAGTTTTATAGTTCCGATCGCTATCTCCAGCCTCTAATTCTTGAAGATACGTGGGCAGCGGTGGGCTGGTCTACAGATATTCTGCCCTTGGTGAAACGAAATTCCCAAATTGCAGCGATCGTTCCCCCCTCTGGGACGGCTATATGGGCTGATTTGTGGGTAGAACCTCAAGGGCAGGAGTTATCTGAAGCAGCAAAATCTTGGATTAGTTTCTGTTGGGAGCCTGCCACGGCGAATAAGATTAGCTTGTTGAGCAATGCTACTTCACCTTTATTAACCACCATGAGACCAGAGGAGCTATTGCCGGATCTATCAAAAAATCCCCTAATTATGCTGCCCCAAGCAGTAATCAATCGCTCAGAATTTCTCGAACCCTTATCTTCTAATGCCTTAGCCCAATATGCAGCCCTGTGGCAAAACACTAGACAGAAAGTTTAGAATGTAACTTATGAACTGGCAAGAAATTTCTGGTAATTGGGTACTTATTCCTCGTCATCCTGTAGGGGTAATTCATTTTTTGGGGGGAGCTTTTGTGGCTACTGCCCCTCATCTTACCTATCGTTGGCTGTTGGAAAATTTGGCAAACCACGGTTATGTAGTGATTGCGACTCCTTTTGTAAATACTTTAGATCATCAAGCGATCGCCCAATCTGTGCTGAAGAGTTTTGAATTTACCCTAGAAAAATTAAAGGATTTGGGTCTAATTCGTAAACGCTACCTGCCCATTTATGGATTGGGCCACAGTATGGGTTGTAAGTTGCATCTGCTTATTGGAACTACAGCAGGGATCGATCGAGCGGGCAATATTCTCATTTCCTTTAATAATTTTTCTGCTAATAAAGCTATTCCCTTTATCGAGCAATTTAATCAATTTAATAATCAATTCAAAGAACAACTAACTCAATTCAACAACCAATTTAATCAAGGTAGTAAAACTTCTAATCAAAGTTCAAGTAGTAGCCTGAGTAATAATATTAGTAATCTCAATGTGGAATTTACTCCCAATCCTGAAGAAACCAAAAATATTATTGCCAACTCTTACAGTGTCCGCCGTAATTTATTAGTGAAATTTCTTAAGGATGATATTGATCAGACTAGGGAAATATTTAATATTTTGGATCAGCTTTTTCCAGAAATGGTGACGGTAAAACGTCTTCCCGGAACCCATGTCACCCCGATTGCCCAAGACATTCCTTGGCAGGCAGGGAAAGAATTTACTGCCTTTGATGCCCTAGGCCAATGGATGAAGCAGGAATTAGTTTTCAAAGAAATTACCCAACTAAAACAAGAAATGGTGCGTTGGCTCAATCCTTCCCAGAGATAATCCCTTGTAAGCAATTCGCTAATTCTAATCGCCCTAGCGAGGGGAAGCTAAACGGACACTTGAACCGTTTTGATTAGTGCGATAGACCCAAGTGTTGCGACGATTATTGCTAGTCACGACGACACGCCACCCCGGAGTTATGGCAAAAAGGCAGCTTTCAGCAGGGCCACCTAAACCTAAGCATCCATCAGGCCAAGTTCTAGGAATTGCCCTAGTAATTGTATAGTTGCTCGGTTCCAGACCAGTGCGTTGTCGTAAATCATTTTGCATGGCAGTAACAACACTGGGTGGTAAGGTAGAAGTGCTATTTTGTTTGTTGGTTATTAATGCCAAGTCACTAGATGAATCTCTAGATAAGTCACTGGATATCATGACTGAGCTATTTGTAGCTGAATTGTAGTTAGCAGCAAGGGCTGAAGTATTGATTTCTCCCCAAAAGCCTGTATGAGCAGTAACAAATCCGGTGAAAACTACAGCAAGGAAGAATTTTTCTGGATTAATCATAGCAATAACTCCAAAATTTGTTGATTAAAAGCTCACTATTATTGACTCTTATTCGATCGCTTTAGTTCCAAATCCTTAGAAAATGAAAAGAATTATGGTAAATTGCAACAAAGATATTACCTAGAACCGCTCCCTAGATTAGCTAATACTAAATAATAGATATGACGATTTTGCTCTCCCAAAATAGTACCTTTCACCCCACCACCGCTACACCGGATCTACTCCGGGATTTCTTGCTAAATTTGTTCTGTCAGTTAGCCTACCAAGAGGGAGACTTTACCCTCTCTTCTGGCAAAAAAAGTAGTTATTACATCAATGGCAAAGAAGTAACCCTCCATCCCCTAGGGGCAGTAGCGATCGGGCGCTTGATTTTACCCTTGTTGCCAACCGATACTGCTGCTGTAGCTGGGTTAACTTTGGGCGCTGACCCCATAGTTAGTGCCGTGAGCATAGTTTCCACCTACGAAGGGCAACCAATTCCTGCCTTAATTGTTCGTAAGGAAGCAAAGGGTCATGGCACAGGAGCTTATATTGAAGGCATGGTTCTCCCGGCAGGGGCGAAAGTTGTGGTACTAGAAGATGTGGTGACAACGGGGGGATCGGCGATGAAAGCAGTAGAACGACTCCGGGCCGTGGGTTATGAAGTAGAAGAAGTAATTGCGCTGGTTGATCGCCAGCAGGGAGGCGAGGAGTTTTATAAATCCGTGGGCTTAAAGTTCCAAGCAATTTTTCAAATCCCCGAACTCCAAGCCAGATACGCTCAACTAAATATACCCAACTAAATATTTTCCAGAAATTAGTCCGCAAAGGCGGACTTTGTTCTTCTAGCTGCGGTTTCAACCGCCCGCCTTCTACAGCTCACCAGAGGCGATGA
>JANMHD010000376.1:0-3269 GCA_031374985.1 Coleofasciculaceae cyanobacterium OTE_70_metabat_329
GCTACTTGAATTGGTGTACCAAAGGGGACTAGTTCTAATAGCATTCCGTAGTGAATATCCGCCTGATGAATATAAATTACTGGAGTATTGCCAATAGTTTTAGTTTTACTAATTTCTTGTCCATTTTCATCTACTTGCATAGCTTGAGTTGAACAAATTACTGCCTTAGGGTTTTTAGAGTTTTGGGGATTTTGAGAATAGGTTAGAATAACTTCATTTAAGGTTTCTATGCAATTATCTGCCAGATAATCATCATCATCAACTAATTTAATCCAATCTCCTGTAGCGAGATTTATCCCTTGATTTACAGCAGCGGCATGGCCTAAATTTTGGGGTTGACGATGGTAGATAAATGAATTTCCATAGCCTAATAAAAGTTCTTGGAGATATTCTTCTGTACGATCGCTAGAATGATCATCTACAACTATAACTTCGCAGGGCATGGTTTGTTGCAGACAGCTAAGGAGCGATCGCTTCAACATTTCCCAACGATTAAAAGTAGTAATGACAATACTAAACTTCATGATATTAAACAAATTTAGTTAATTGAACTCGGTAACGTTCCTTTTTTGTCACCATAATTTCCCCTACCTCTAACCTACCTTTGCCCCGTAAAGCAACTAAATCCCCCGTCTTCAAATTATAGCTAGATTGATTAATATCTTTCCAGTTAACTCGCACATCCCCACTATTAATAAAGTCCACCATTTTACTTCGGGATAAGCCAAAACCCGCAGAAGCGATCGCATCTAACCGGAGGGATGCTTCCACAGTAGTCAGTTCCTTTTTTTTCGGTTCCCTAATTTTTAATTCCTCTAGGGGAATTGGGCGTACTTTCACTGGAACTGAGCGCACTTGTTGGAGATGGAGGGTTAAAAATTCCACCATTTCTGGAGTGACGATCGCCTGCCCTCCTCGCTCTCCAAGGATAATAATATCTCCCGTCTTTTCCCGCACAATTCCGCATCCCAGCATTGAGCCTAAGAAGTCTCGATGAGTTGCGGCATCAAATAAAAAATTTCCAGTAATATCTACTGCTGCTAGGGTGACGTTTTCTTGGTCTAGGGGTAGGTCAGCCCTAGCGATCGCTCCACGTTGCCTTTCTGCCTGAGGATAGCCGCCCCAAAATACTAACTGAACTTCCGTGAGGCGATCGAACATCTGCCTAATTTCTACCTGCTCTGGCGGGGAGAGAAAATCTGTCACCACTACTTCCCAAGTTTTGATAGCCTGCTCTGCTAGGTCAATTACTCTAGCGGCAATCTCACGATGTTCTATTCCTTTTAATAATTCAATTCTAGGTAGCATAATATTAATTTTCTTCAGTAGTTTCGGGCAATGATTTTCTGATAAGAATTTATCCCATCTCCCCTTCTTGGTAGCCTTGGAGACTTTCAGGATTAAATTTTTTCATAATATTAGTTGCTTGATTAGTCAGGCTATCAGTTCCTTGCACCACAATTAAATATTTGCCAGCATCAAGACGATTGCGGTAGGGCAAGGCATCTCCGCTGCCCACTAGTCCAACCCCACCCCCTACAAAGAAACCCCCCATCACCCCAGCGATCGTCCCAAAAATCCCCCCAATAATTTGATTCCCCAGCATTCCTGCCCAAGGAAAAGTATCTAATCCGGTAACAACATTAAAGCCAAAACCTGCCAGAAAACCAAAGGGAGCTAACCAATACATCATTCGTAGTGCCTGTTCCTGAGCTTGGAATTTGGGGTCAATCAAGCCAAATTCATCAGCACTTTTGAAACCTCTACCCAAAATGCTCACCTGCTGGTTAGACATACCAGATTTTGTTAGCGCTGTGTAAGCTTCTTCTACTTGAATACGATCGCCAAAGACAGCAATTAAATAATTCATATTTCCTAATATATATTTCCTGATCTAGTGATGATTATTGATTAAGTTGATATCTTATTGCTTGATTAATACAATCTCGATTTCTATAATTGTACTATAGTAATCCTAAATGACTTCGCCTGCGGCCAGTAGGTAAAATACTTTACATCGAGAAAAAGCAATTTGATCTAACAAATGATTTAGGATTGCCAAATTTTCATCTACTAACTTTCTTTGATAAAGTTTTAGGAACTGGGACTTTTATAACTTGAACTAGAGAAATTAATTTTGCCAACTCTTGACTAGTTAAATCTCGCCATTGTCCCGGTTGGAGGTCGGCTAGGGTCAGAAAAGCGATCGCACTCCTGACTAGTCTCAAAGTAGGAAACCCCACAGCAGCCGTCATTCTGCGTACTTGACGATTTTTCCCCTCAGCTAAAATCATTTCTAACCAACTAGTAGGAATCATTTTACGGTAACGAATAGGTGGTTCCCTTGGCGGTAACTCCGGTTCTGGAATTATTAATTGGACTTGGGCTGGCTGAGTTCGATAATTTTGAATCACTACTCCTTGGCGTAGTTGTTGTAGAATATTCTCATCAGGAATCCCTTCTACTTGTACCCAGTAGGTACGTTGGTGCTGGAACTTGGGGTGTGCTAATTGGTGCTGCAATCTGCCATCATTTGTTAGTAGAAGTAAACCTTCACTATCTCGATCGAGCCTCCCCACAGCATAAACATTAGGAACAGAAATATAGTCTTTCAGGGTACGTCTTTGTCCTTCTAAATCAGTAAACTGACATAGAACATCGTAGGGTTTATAAAATAATAAATAACGGTACATTTTGTTCTTAAGGGACAATTAATTGATCTTTCTTAAAATATTAGCTTTCTTCAAAAGAAGACTTTTTTTAATAGTTATATATCGATAATAAACTAAATACAAGCTCAATTTATTTTATGTGTACTAACCAGTCGATATTACGACCTAATGCTAAAGAGATCGCTAAACTTTCCCTAGGATCAATTCTTTCCCTTACCCTAATAAATCCCGCTCTCTCCCAGATCACTCCCAACGGTGCAGGGACTCTCGTTAATCCCCAAGGCAACCAAATCAATATCACTGGGGGAACTCAAGCCGGAGCTAATCTTTTCCATAGTTTTCGAGATTTTAATGTTAACTCAGCCCAGATTGCCAACTTCCTGAGTAATCCCCAAACCCAGAATATCCTTGGTCGGATCAATGGGGGAAATCCTTCGATGATTAATGGCTTGTTGCAAGTTACAGGAGGAAATTCTAACCTGTTCTTGATGAATCCGGCGGGGATCGTGTTTGGACAAGGGGCAAGTCTCAATGTACCAGCTAGTTTCACAGCAACCACAGCGAATCAAATTGGCTTTGGGAATAATTTATTTAATG
>JANMHD010000377.1:0-9978 GCA_031374985.1 Coleofasciculaceae cyanobacterium OTE_70_metabat_329
CCTGCTGCCGTTCATGCTTACCCAGGGGCGATCGCTGAAACACATTAGCTTGGTAGTAGAGACGGTGGGGATGAGCAACTCCCTCTAAGCGAGTCACGGAAGCTCTAGCGATCGAAGCATTATCTAAATCAGTTACCGATAGAGTTGGATAGTCCTGCAAAAGTTCAGTATTAGTAATACCTAAATTACGGGCATTAACCAATACCCACACAGGAATACGAGTAAGGGCAATACAGGCATCTCCACCACATACCCCCAGAGTCTTCTCAATTCCCCGCCAAGGATTTCCTAAACTTTGAGCTAATATCTGGATTGCCTCTGCTTTCTCATTTGGGGTTAAGGCAAGTAGCTGGGATTCTAAATTTTGCAGTGTCATAAAATTACTACCAATAGGTATTAGATTTGATTGCGGAGTTCACTTTCAAATTGATTTAGGTCTTCCCGTAAAAATACCGTGAGTTGACCATTTGCCCCCAGTTCTTCTTCCCCTCTAGTGGTTTCTAGCCAGTAGCCAAAGCGATCGCCCAGCCGTAATTCTCCCCGCCGCGCTGCCAAGAGGGGTAAACCCTGCCGCCGGGCTAGCTCCACCTGTGCCGGGCTGGGGTATTGATAGACGATTCGGGCTTGGAGATAATCTTGGTGGATATCTGCCCCATAAATTGTGCGGAGGGATTCCTCTAAACGGTTGGGGGAAATGCCATTAATCACATCATAAAAAGCTATCTGTTCCTTACGAATAACACTAGTATCGTTGACATTAATCAAAGCACTCACGGGCAGTACCGAAGCTTCAAAGCTAAAGCGCTGGGCAGCAGTATTAAAGCGTCGCACCGATAGCCCATCTCCCAAAGATGGCCGGAGAGCAGGGTTAGCATTAATCCATGCGGTCACTTCCCGCCGAGCTTGACCGGGCAGAGCATGGGCAGGTTCGGCGGGGAAACAGCATATCAGGCTGACTAGGACTAGGGATAATTTCTGTAAGGAATTTACATACATAGAATTCATAGGATTATAAACAGGCTTTTTTGCTAAGATAGCTATGCTTTGGATTGCTTGGGCGATCCTAAAGGATTTTCATGGCTTCGGCTACGCCATCGTAAACGATCGAGGGTTGAGGGTCGCCCAAGCCCATCACAATCCATTTAGGATTCCATAAGGCTATCCTTACTAGTTTATAAAAAATCAACAAAAATATTTAAATTTTGGCTACGCCTTCTCCTGCTACTCCTCCTATAGTTATTTCCACTACGGCTCCCCACCTAACTCCGGCGGGAGCCAAAGACCTGCTGCCCCTAGATGTTGCCCAAAAGCGCTGGATAGAAGATCAACTGCAATTAGTGTTTTCTCGCTGGGGCTACCACCGGATTATTACTTCCACAGTGGAACATTTGGAAATGCTGATGGCAGGGGGGGCGATCGATCAGGCTACGGTAGTCCGTCTCCAAGATGGGGATAATGATGCCTTAGGATTGCGCCCAGAATTAACTGCTTCGATCGCTAGAGCTTCCGTGA
Organism: Coleofasciculaceae cyanobacterium OTE_70_metabat_329; assembly: GCA_031374985.1. GTDB lineage: Bacteria > Cyanobacteriota > Cyanobacteriia > Cyanobacteriales > JAAUUE01 > JAAUUE01. The sequence goes on from JANMHD010000377.1 coordinate 1,513, forward strand.
CTCGCTTAGAGGGAGTTGCTCATCCTCACCGTCTCTACTACCAAGCTAATGTGTTTCCGCGATCGCCCCTGGGTAAGCATGAACGGCAGCAGGAATTTTATCAAGCCGGGGTGGAGCTATTAGGGGCAGGGGGAACCTTGGCCGATACGGAGATTTTATTACTGTTAGTGGATGCGCTCCAACAGTTAGGCTTAAGGGATTGGTATTTATTATTAGGAGATGCGGGGCTAAACCAGAATCTTTTGGGAACTTTCCCTTTGGAACTACAACCCCAAATTCGTACCTGTATTGCCCATCTCGATCGAGTCACTCTGGAAGGTCTGCCCCTGACTCCTACCCAACAGCAACTGGCCTTAATGCTTTTCGATCTGCGGGGAACCCCAGAAGATGTATTTGGGAAGCTAGGGCAATTAGCTTTAGATGACCAAGGGCAGGAAATAGTCCATAATCTCAAATCTTTGGTAGCAATCCTCCGCTCTACTACTTCTATTAATCTAATTTTGGATTTGAGTCTCACCCAAACGATTAATTATTACACTGGCATTGTGTTTCAGGTGGTGACAAATCAAGGGGGCGGTGCCAAGGTTCTGGGGAAGGGCGGTAGGTACGATCGCTTGCTTGGTCTCTACCATCCCCAAGGAGAAAGTAAGCCCGGTATTGGTTTTTGCCTCAATATTGAAGATTTACAACAGGCATTACCTATTCTGCCCCAAGACCATTTAGCTACAGACTGGTTGGTAATTCCTACTAGCCCCTCTGTGGCAAATGTAGCTTTTACGTATGCCCAAAAACTCCGTACTACCGATCATCTAGTCCGAGTAGAAATAGAGTTAGGCTCTCGCTCAGAATCCACAATTCGGGAGTATGCCCAAGGCCGGGGAATCCACCATTTAGCTTGGGTGCAATCTGATGGGATGGTGGCGATCGAAACCCTATAAGTGCCTGATTTAGATAGAGATTTTGGTAGGGGCGCAAAGCCTTGCGCCCTCTGTAAGTTCCTATAAGAAAAGATTAGAAGAACTTTTGCTGTCGATGGTTAGCGACAGATTCTACTAGTCCTAAGCCGATAAAATTCGCCAAGAGGGACGATCGCCCATAGCTGAGGAGAGGTAACGGAATCCCCGTAATGGGTGCTAGACCAATATTCATCCCAATATTCACCACTACCTGAAATACCAACATAGAGAGGAAACCGATCGCAATTAAAGAACCAAAATTATCCTTAGCATTTTGAGCAATAATCACTAACCGGAGACAAATTAACCAAAAGCCAAATAACACACACATACTCCCCACTAAGCCTAGCTCTTCGCCGATCGCTGAGAAAATAAAATCCGTATGCTGCTCCGGGATAAAGTTCAACTGGGTTTGAGTACCGTGATTCAAGCCTCTACCCCAAAGCCCTCCTGCCCCGATCGCAATCCGGGACTGAATCAAATGATAGCCACCCCCCAAAGGATCCTTATCTGGGTCTAGAAACATTAGAATCCGGTCTTTTTGGTAATCCTTCAATACTTCCCAGAGCATATGCCCCAAAGCCCCGGAGGTAAGATTGATAATTATTGCCCCCACTCCCCCTAGCCAAGACCAAGGCAGAGACAACCACCCCACAGCAAAAATCACTACAATCCACACTGCCCAAGCCGGAATAGAAATAGTCATGATAATCGCTGAAATTACTGGAGATATCAGCAATAGCAGCCAACCCGGATTGGCATTACCCCAGTAGAGCATCCCTACGGTAATTGCCCCAAAAATTAGAGAGGTTCCTAAATTAGGTTCGATAAATACAAAAGCCCAAGGCACAGCAGTGACTGCTAGAGCCTTTACCATATTGGGGATAGTTTTGGCAGTTTCGTGGTTAAGCAGAGCGGCGATCGTAACAATAATCCCAATTTTGGCAAACTCTGAGGGCTGGACATAAAATCCGGCAATATTAATCCAGCGCTGCGCCCCCAGACCCTCCGTGCCGAGGAATCGCACAGCAAGGAGAGAAAGATTTAGAAAGCCATAGATCGCCCATCTCCAAGGCAGGAGATTTTCATAGCGAAATCTAGCGATCGCCATTGCTGCTACAAAGCCAACCACCCCGGTAATCCAGTGTTGTGACCAATCTGTAGCCCCCCGATTCAGTTCAGTGCTACGGATCATCAAACCTCCAAAGAAGGTCATCCCTACCACCAAAATCATGAGCATCCAATCCATCTCTCGCCAAGGGGCTAGGAAAGTCAGGGGGTTAAAACGTTTAATTGATTTTTGGAACATAGTTGGGGGAAGAAGGTAAGGGGAGGTAAAGGAGGTAGAGAATGGGGAGTTGAAGGAACTTAAGAAGAAATAATTGGAGTTACTAGCTAGAGAAAAATACATTTCTTAAACTTCTATACCTCCCTGTACCTCCTTTACTACTTCTTTAAGGCTGCCATCGAGACTTTGGCCGCAATTTGTTTGGCGATCGCTACTAAAGCCTGGGCAGAGGCAGATTCTGGGGCCGAGACCACCACCGGTATTCCTTGATCACCACCTTCTCGGAGGTTGATTTCTAGGGGAATTCTCCCTAATAGGGGAATACCTAGTTCTTCAGCAGTGCGCTCGCCCCCCCCGGAACCAAAAATATCGTACTGGCGATCGGGCAGATCCGGAGGAATAAAATAGCTCATATTTTCCACAATTCCCAGCACACTTACCCCTAGTTGCTGGAACATCTTCAAGCCCTTACGAGAATCCAGCAAGGCCACAGTTTGGGGAGTGGTGACAATTACAGCCCCAGCTAGGGGAACTGCTTGGATCAAGGTTAGCTGAGCATCCCCAGTCCCCGGTGGCATATCGACAATTAGATAATCCAAATCTCCCCACTGAACTTGGTACAGAAACTGGCGGATAATCCCATTCAGCATCGGACCGCGCCAGATTACCGGTTGATCTTTTTCAATCAAAAATGCCATAGATACCAACTTCACCCCATGATTAAAGGCTGGCTCTAACACATCCTGACCCTTCACCTGTTGCACCATCACTGTAGCATTGGCTAGGCCCAGCATATTTGGGGCATTAGGTCCGTAGATATCTGCATCGATTAAGCCCACCTTAGCTCCAGTTTGCGCCAAGGCCACGGCTACATTCACCGCCACCGTACTTTTACCTACCCCACCTTTGCCACTGGAAACAGCAATAATATTCTTGACTCCATCAATTCCGGTTTTATCTGGGGTAGATTTCTGTTGAGGAGTTTCGGCAGTAACCTCAATAATTACTTCCTTGACTCCAGGGAGTTGTTTTACTGCTTTTTGGCAATCTTCCACAATAAATTCCCGGAGGGGACAGGCTGGAGTGGTTAATACTAGGGTAAAACTGACCACGCCATCAATAATTTTGACATGACGAATCATGTTTAGTTCCACCAAGCTCTTTTGGAGCTCGGGATCTTGGACTGGGCGCAATATTTCTAGAACAGCACTAGCATCAACCATAGAATTTATAGATATTTTATATTCTTATGCCGAACTGGCGTTAAACAATTAGGTAAGTTCAAGTTTAGCTGGATTAGGGCTATTGTAGGCAGTCTTGGGAAGCTGATACAGCTATTTTCTGGTTCCTTCAGCACAGGTAAAGGGCTTAAGCCCACTATAATCTATGGAAAATAAAAAGTCTTGTGTACTTACAAACTGCTGTAATTGAGAATTTTTCTGTAGTTGCTAATTCTGTGCAGTAACGGCATATGTTGTTAAAATCAGTGGATAATATAAGAAAAGATTAAAGGTAAGCTGCTATGGGGCGTGTTGGCGTATTGCTACTAAACTTGGGTGGGCCGGATGAGCTAGATGATGTCCGTCCCTTTTTATATAATTTATTTTCTGATCCAGAAATTATTCGGCTGCCCTTCACTTGGTTACAAAAGCCCCTAGCTTGGTTGATTTCTACTAGTCGATCGCAAAAATCCCAAGATAATTATCGCTTAATTGGGGGTGGTTCCCCCTTACGCAGTATTACGGAACAACAGGCTCTGGCCCTTCAGAAACAACTCCAACAACAGGGAGAAGATGCCAAGGTATACATTGCCATGCGCTACTGGCATCCCTTCACGGAAGAAGCGATCGTCCGCATTAAAAGAGACCAGATAGATCGCTTAGTTGTACTGCCCCTCTATCCTCAGTTTTCCATTAGTACTAGTGGTTCTAGTTTCCGTTTATTGGAACAACTCTGGCAAGAAGACCAAGCTCTCCAAGCTATCAAGCATACAACGATCGCCTCTTGGTATCAAAAACCCGGCTATCTCCAAGCAATGGCAGATTTAATTGCCCAAGAATTAGATAAATCTGCCCATCCAGATCAGGTGCATATTTTCTTTAGCGCCCACGGTGTCCCCATTAGCTATGTAGAAGAAGCGGGGGATCCCTACCAGCAAGAGATTGAAGCATCGGTAGCTCTAATTATGCAGACTCTAGGCAGAACCAATCACCATAGTTTAGCCTACCAAAGTCGAGTCGGCCCAGTGGAATGGCTCCAGCCCTACACGGAAGATGCCATTATTAATCTGGCAACCCAAGGTATCAAGGATTTACTAGTAGTTCCGATTAGCTTTGTGTCAGAACATATTGAAACTCTCCAAGAGATTGATATGGAGTACCGAGAAGTAGCAGAATCTGTCGGCATCCACAACTTCCACCGAGTTCCTGCCTTGAATACTCATCCCGTGTTTATTCAGGCCTTAGCGGATATGGTTGTAGATGCCCTTAACTCTCCACCCCAAACCCTAGGAGACGTAATGCATCCCGCCAAGCAGGTAAAAATGTATCCTCAAGAACCCTGGGCTTGGGGCATGACCAGTGCTGCGGAAGTTTGGAATGGGCGCTTGGCAATGTTGGGTTTTGTGGCTTTAGTGCTGGAATTAATTACTGGACGGGGATTATTGCACTTTGTCGGCTTGATGTAATTAGGTTGATGTAATTAGGCTGAAGGGGGGTTAAAAAATACATCGGAGTTGAAGTTAGGGAGTGCGATCGAGACTATTAGGAAGATTTAGCTCCCGGCGGGGTAATACTTGGTAGTTATTTGCTAACTGGGGCGAACTTGTGCCCCAAACAGGAACCCTAGGAGTTTCTCCGGGTATGGAAGAGGGAGTAGGAGTTGCAGAAGGGGCTGGGATAGGGTTAGGGAGTATTAAAGGATTGGGAGAATTAGCTGTGGCAGGGGTGGTTTGTTGGAGTTGTTGGGCTACCTGCATTTGCTGCTGAATTTGTTCGCTAGAGGAAACAAGATTCCCTAAGCCATTGATAAGTTGCCTTAAATTATTCCGAAGCTGGGGATCTCCGGTGAGTTCATCTAGGTCTGCCGTAATCTTTTGAACATTATTAAAAGTTACTCTTGCTGAATCTAGGGTCTGCTGTAACATTACCAAGGTTGCTGGATTATTGACTGCTCCACTCACGTCCCGGAGATTGCGAGAGGCTTCTGCCGCATTGGCTGAGAGAGTCTCTAGGTTTTGTAATATCTGCCCAGAGGTGAATTGATCTAGAGTGGGGCGCAATTCCACCACCGTAGTCCGCAGGGCAGAACTAGTTTGGCTGAGATCATTTAGGGTTGTAGCCAGAGTACCTCGATTTTCTATGACCAAGCCATTAACATTGGTTAATAGCTGATTAAGTTGAAGTCCTGTTGTACCGTACTGGTCTGCGGTGCTGCCAATTTGCAGAGCAGCTTGGGAAGTGGATAGGGAAGCGATCGTAGCAGCATCCCCAATCCTCTCTACTGTGCGGTTAGTATTAACGGTGAAGTCTCTGATATCTCCGGTAATACCGGAAAATTCCTTTGTTAATTTTGCTATCCCAGCGGCGGCTTCACTAGCATTTTTAGTAAGAGTATTAATGTTTTTAAAAAATTCGTCACTCGTATAGAGTTTAGAAGCTCTCTGGGTTCCTAGTAAAAGTTCATTAACACTTACCCCGAAATCTCCTTTAATTCGGCTCCCATTACAAATAATTATCTGGTTGTTGCAATTACTAGCCAAAGGATCAAGCCTTAAGGCTTCGTCAGATAGCTCAATCTTTGGGACGATCGCCACGGAGCTTTCCCCACCAATTAAGCCTGATTGGTTAACCGAAATCGTAGAATTACTAGCCATTACTAGATCAGATTGGGTAATCTCAATCACGACTTCCACACGATTACTAGCGGTGATTACCTTAGTAATTCTTCCCACTGAGGAGCCTCGAAAAACTACAGAAGAACCAACTCTCATCCCATTAGCATTATCAAATGCTGCAATGAAACTATAGGTACGCTTGCCAAACTGTGCCCCTGTCAACCAGAGAATAATACCGCCAAAAAGACCAAGACCAACTAGAATTAGCAATCCTACAGAACCTTCTTTCTTGGTAAGCGATCGCATAACTTCCTCCTAAATGACTTTTTAGTATGCTAAATGCCCCTCATAGATTATTGAAGATCCGCGTAGAGATGATCCTAAGGCAATCTAAAATACATTCAATTCATTATACAAGGAGCTAGTCCTGCCTAGGGATGTTTTGGGGCTGAAGGGGTGATAAGAAGATTAAAAGGCACACAGCACGAAGTAGAGAGATTTCCCATGAGGGGAGGTGGGTTTGTTGTTGATGGCGATCGACTTGCCTGTGGATGTAGGAAACAATAGGATTAAGGTCTTGGTGATTAATGGTGAAGGTGGCGTAACTTCCTTGCCACTTGAAAAAATCGCTTGGTCTGATTTGATAGTTTATGGCGCGGGATAAACTGCCTTTAATTTGTTTGACTAGGGTAGCGATCGCAAGGGTTGAAGGAAAACCCGTGAGCAAATGAATATGGTCTGCATTCAGTAATTCAAGTAGGTAATTACTAAACTTAAACGGAATATGAAACAACGTTTGATTTCTCTACGCAATCGTTTACTACTACGCAAGTGAGCTGTTATTGAGTCGGTTATTAACCAACTAAAGAATACTTCTCAGATTGAACATGGTTACTGAGCTTGTCGAAGTATTCTCAGCATCGCTCTGCGGTCAACTGCTTTGTCAATATTCTGGGTAATTCGATTGCTTATTGCTATCAACCAAAGAAGCCGGGAATCTCTAGGTCAGACAATTTGCTATATTCTACTTAACCCCAACTCACGTTAAATAAGTAACATCAGTTCGGATTAAGGAGGTCAACTACGAAAGAGGCGGCTGTATTGGTGGGCATGGGCCATGCTGGCGATCGCAAGTCCCCAACCACAGGTAGCAAGTTGCTCATCCCTTAAATCTAGAATTATTTGGGTAGCAAGCGAAATCTGAGGATGGATTGACCAAAGGAGTTTTTGTCCGGCAGTTTGTCCTAAGGGAATTAGTTTTAATCCCGCACCGATCAGATTAGTTGCCCAGCTTTGTAGATAAGCAGTAGTAGTCATAGAAGGGGGAATTTTCCAAGCAGCAGCAGCAATACCAAAGGCGATCGCATAATTCCAAGGCTCTGGGTTTTCCACCCTTAATATTTGAGTTTCTGGAGCCAATTCTCTTAATAGCAACATTAGGGAGTTCCCCATCTGCCAGCTTTGTTCCCGTAGTTCTTCAGTTTCTCTAGTCGCCGTTAGCCATTGATTCCAGTAAATAATTTTAGAGAAATCCCCTTGGGCGAAACTTTGGTAAGCCCGGAGCATCACCGCAGCCTCTAGCCTAGCCACCCCATAGGTTAATTCTTGGGTCAACCAATGCTCTAGGGTAGCAACATCTTTAATTATTCCTGCATCTACCAAACTTTCTAATCCTTCAGAGTAGCTGTAAGCCCCTACGGGCAGGGCAGGACTAGCAAGTTGCAAGAGAGATAGAAGCGTAGTTTCATTCATGGTGGGGATCCTTAGACCTTTTGTATCAATCATGACCCTTACCTAATGACTGTGATGACTAGGATTATTCTCATGATTGTCCTGAGAGTCGGGAGTTGAGTAATTAGGATCAATAGCATGGCTATGACCATAGGCTCCTGCTTCTGGCTGGAAAGGCTGAATTTCTTGCTGTACCTCAACCCCAAGGTGTTGCAACATGTGGGCAAGGACAGGATCAAAGGCAAGACGGAGATAAGCGGGAGTGATCTCTAGGGGAACATGACGGTTTCCCAAATGGTAGGCTGCTTGGAGGAGCTTGAAGGGGTTAGTCGCCGTCACAGTCAAAACGGGTTCTGGTTTAGCAATAATCTGAGCAATGTAGTCTTCTCCGGGGGATTGCAACCTATCCCCATCCTGTAAAGCAGTACCCCTAGGTAATTTGAGAAAAACTATCAGCCCATTATCTAGTTCCAAGCGCTGGCGGCTCCGGGTGCGATCGTCCGCCGTTAAGGGAATAATTAAATCCGGTTTTCCGTGGACGGCAGTAATTTTTTCAGTTAGGACTATTTCCATAAAAATGCAATCAGCTTAGATATATTGGCAATTAATTACCCTCCAAAAATAGTTGATTGCCAATATATCTAAGCTGATTGCAT
>JANMHD010000402.1:0-2954 GCA_031374985.1 Coleofasciculaceae cyanobacterium OTE_70_metabat_329
AATTAAAGCAATAAAATCCCCCGTGTTTGGGTAGAAGCGTTCTAGGCCGGCGGGATAGGTTTGAGAATTAGGAGTACGATCGCAATAGCCCAGCATTTCCAAAGACAACATAATTCGCACTTGCTGCCCCTGAGATTTCAAAGTTTCCACATAGGCTGCACTGCCCAAAAATCCATACTCCTCCAAATCAAAGGCAATCAACTGAACTGGATAAGTCAAAGGCTTGGCTGCAAATATCCTAGCCAATTCTAGCAAAGCTGCTACCCCTGTGCCGTTGTCATCGGCCGCTGGAGAGTTGGGAACCCCATCGTAGTGAGCACCGATGATAATTAGGGGTTTGTGATTATATACCGGATTTACTGCTGGTAAATTTAGAATTAGATTTTTATGGACTTGTCCGGCATGGTTAAACTCATGAATTATAACTTCTCCCCAGAGGGATAACTGCTGACGGATATAGGTTTGAACATAAAAATGCCCCCCACTAGCAAGATAGGGATGGCGCTCCCGAACAATTTCTTGGAGATGTCCTAGTAAGTTCTGCTGTAAGTCGATGGGTAAATTATTGGGTAAATTATTAGTCATGGCCATTGCCGTAGTTGGCTTCTAGGTTGAGTAGGGATTGTTTGCGATCGATTCCCCAACGATAGCCCCCCAAATCTCCATTCTGTCGGACTACTCGATGACAGGGAATAACTAAAGCCACCGGATTTGCCCCACAAGCGCTAGCCACCGCCCGCACCGCCTTGGGTTTATTAATAGCTACTGCCACTTCACTATAACTAGCTGTCGTACCAAAGGGAATAGTTCGCAGAGCCTGCCACACTTGAATTTGGAAAGCCGTAGCTTGGATATCATAGGGTAAGTCTGGGAGGAGGAATTTCCCACCTAGATAATCAATTAGAGCTTGGATCCAACCCTGGAGTTGAGCATCGGCGGGTTGGAGGTCAGCTTGAGCAAATTCCTGCTCTAGTAGGGTTGTCAAGGCTTGGCGATCATCCCCCAGCACTAGACGACAAAGACCTTTAGTTGTGGCAGCTACTAACATTAATCCTAGGGGCGAAGAGACGATCCCATAGCGAATGGTTTCCCCTTGGCCGCATTGACGATAAGTTCCGGGAGTCATACCTAAAATTTGGGATGATTTTTCATAGAGGCGGCTACTAGAGCCATAACCTACGGTGTATAGTGCTGGAGTAATGTCCTGTCCTTGGTGGAGTTGGTGTTTGAGGCGATCGCTCCGTAAGCTATTGGCATACTGGAAAGGACTCACCCCCATCACCTGCTTAAATACCCGTTGCAGATGACTAGGACTCAGCTTAAATTCTTCAGCTAAATCTGCCAAGGTAGGAATTTGCTCTGGATGATTTTCTAGATAACGACAGATCGCCACAACCCTTTTCTGGAGAGGATGGTGGTCTTGCTGGGGCTGACAACGGCGACAGGGGCGAAATCCCTCTGACTCGGCAGCTAATCTGGAAGCAAAAAATTTCACCTGTTGGGGATGGGGGCGACGGCTGGGACAGGTGGGGCGGCAGTAAATACCTGTGGAGCGGACAGCATAGAAAAATTGACCCTCAAAATTAGGGTTGCGATCAACCACTGCTTGCCAAAGAGTAGGAGTATTCATAAAGCCTTTTCTCTCCGCCATAATCTGCCATCGATTACTGCCAAACCAGCAAAAATTAATACCATCCCGATTAAGGCATTGCCTTCTAGTTTTTCATGGAGAATCAAGATTCCTAAAATTGAGGCACTAATAGGGATTAAAAATGTCACCAAGGCAGCATTAGTGGCACCAGCAACGGCAATGAGATGGAAATATAACAGGTAGGCGATAGCAGTACAAAGAAAACCCAAAGTCAGCACCGCCAGGCAGCTAGTTCCTCCTGCGGCCAAGGCTGTAGACCCTTCCAAAATTAAGCCCATGGGTAATAAGATCAAGGTAGAACAAGTCACAGTCCCGGCAGCCACCACCATGGGCGGAAACTGCCCCAAGCCCCTAGCATAGATGCCACCCAAGGCATAAAAAATAGCTCCCCCCAACACTGCCAACTGTCCCCAACCTTGTAAACTTAAACTATGGAGATCCGGCGCAATCAGCACTACTGCCCCGACTAAACCAATCAAAACTCCCAAAAAGCGGGGGATAGTTAGCTTTTCATCTTGAGTTAGAAAATGTGCCAAAACTACAATAAATAGGGGATTTGTCGCATTAAGAATCGAAGCTAAACTACTACTAATATGGGTTTGTCCCCAGGCAATGAGGCTAAAGGGAATAATATTATTCAGAAACCCCATGATCATAAATCTGCCCCAAGTAGCTGGGGTGGTGGGCATTTTATTGCCGGTAAAATAGACAAAGGTATTAAGGGCGATCGCCGCCACGACAATCCGCCCTACCACTATCAATAAAGGCGATAAATCCTCTAGGGCAATCTTGATCAGAAAAAAAGAACCACCCCAAATTATAGATAGTACTACTAACAATAGCCATTCAGCACTGCCCAGAGTCAGACTTGACAAAGATGTTTTTGGCATTTATTTATTCACTAGTTATTCATGTAAATCATGCGCTCAAAATATAAGCTGCCTTAGCATAGGCTTTTGTAGGAAAAGATAACTATCCGATTCTTGCGATCGAACTTTTTCTTATTTAGCGAGTATATAAAAAACTTTCTTAAACTTAGGGCTAAACCTTGGCAAACTCTCGTAAGAAAATCTAAATCTAAAGTATCAAGGCGATTGCTAGAGGGATAATTACTGGCGAAGGTAGGTTTGGACATAAAAATGCCCTCCACTAGCAAGATAGAGATGGCGCTCCCGGACAATTTCTTGGAGATGCTCTAATAAGTTAGCTTGTAAATTAGCTAGTAGATAATCTGACATATCTTAAGTTCTAAAAAGTTACTGAAAGGAAAAACCTATCCCAAGGGAAAGAATAACTGCCAATA
>JANMHD010000448.1:0-5072 GCA_031374985.1 Coleofasciculaceae cyanobacterium OTE_70_metabat_329
CTAAAATTTTCTGGATATTTACAGCATTTTCATAGGTATTCAAAGAAGTTTTATCTTCCAAAATGGCAGTTTTAGGCACACCAAAAAGTTCTAACAGGGTTGCCATATCTGTAGATTCCGCCTGATCGCCACCGCCCCGCCAATCTACCCGGCCACCGCTAGTAATAACTAAGGGTGCTTTACGATCCCGGTACAATTTTGCGCCATAAATAACTCGATCGCCCGCTTCATTAACTTCTACAAAAGGTCGGGGAGGACTAACAGAACGAACTCCTCCCCCAAGAATGACGATCGCTTCTGCGGTGGGTAATTCTATTGTCGGTAAGTTTTCCCATTCTAGGGATTTGATCACCAATTTTTCTATCCAACCATTACTTGCTAATAATAAAACTATCAGTGCTAAACCTGTCGGGATTGCTGCCCGCCGGGGATATTTCCAAGCCATAATTAGGGCAATGAATAATAAAAGACAGGACAAGCCTAGGGGATAGATAAATAAAGGTAATAATTTAGATAAAAATAAAAACATAATCTAGCTGACTGTAAACAGATGTTTTTTACTCGTGATGTTTCAATAGGATAGCGCAAACCAGTACAGCCCTCTTACGATCGTAGCGGCACTTACTTCTAAGTTTGATGATAATATCTATCCTACAGAAGTTTTTATAAAATTCCCTGAAGGTGGACTAGGAATTGATTCTGTTATTTTACTAAATCAAATTTGTTCTATAGATAAACAAAGACTAGTTAAACGAATAGGAAAATTAGATTCTGTAACAATGATTCAAGTTGATTATGCTATCCAAATTAGTTTAGGGCTAGTAGAAATTTAATATTTATAGTAGATGTTGATTAGGAATACCTAGTTTATCTAGATATGAGAAATTACCCTTAAAGTTAAAATTGTGGGATAATTAAGAAGTATTTTAATTTTTCTATGACTCTCTATGGCTATCTTCCGGCAGTATGTTCTTCCCTTTTTAATTGTGATTGTATTTCTAGTTTCTCTGGTAGCAGTGAGTGCTAGGGCGTTTTTACCGGGTGATATGGCGGCTCCGGCACCGATCGAAGAGCCTACCGCTATAAAAGCTCCCCTTGTTTCAGGGAATTTCCCCGCCAATCTTGCTCCTAGGGGACAGGGATAAATGTTGCCCTTGGGTTATACTCTCCGCCGGGGTGACTGGGGCGATCGTTCTCTGGTTCGCAAATTTTTGCAGCTAACTTATCAAGAGCTATTTCCAGATTTACAAAATTTGTCCTCCTTGGGGGAAACTGTAGAAGGAATATTTTCCAATGCTACGCCCTTTTGGTGGATAGATGCACCCGCGGGAGAAGCGATCGCTTGTTTATGGTTAGGCACAGCCTTCGATCAATCCCTAGGACAACGCTATAGCCAAATTTTTTTGCTCTACGTAGTTCCAGATCATCGCCGTTTGGGAGTGGGGAAGGCCTTGCTCCACCAAGCAGAGACTTGGGCAAAGCAGAGGGGCGATCAACAAATTGGCTTGCAGGTATTCGTGGATAATCCTAATGCAATTAATTTGTATCAAAATTTAGGTTATAAGACCCAATCTTTGCTTATGATCAAATCTTTAGTTTAATCAGTAGCAAAAGTAGGCTATTTTAATCTTTATGCAACACGATCACTCTAGTACCTTAAATACAGAAAATATTGTCCTAGATGACCCTTTGGCAGATTTGGATCAAGAGTTAGATGATACTCCCCCGCCTCCAGACCCAGAGGAAATGTTGCTGCTGCTCAACTCCACCGAAACGCCTCAACGGATGTTGGCAGCCCGGGCTTTTTGTGAATTGCAGGACGATCGAGCTATTCCTTCCCTGATTCATCTATTAACTGATGTTTGTCCCTTAGTTCGGGTGAGTGCTGCCTACGGTTTAGGTAGGAATCTTAGTCCAGTAGCTGTGGAACCCTTGATCCAGCAATTAAAACAGGATTGGAATGGTTATGTCCGTAAAGGCATTGTCTGGGCTTTGGGTAATAGTAAGGATCGACGGGTATTAGCTCCTCTGATCCATGCTTTGAAAACTGATATTTCGGCTGTTCGTCTCTGGGCTGCTAGTGGTTTGGCTCAGGTGACAGAGTTGGGCTATACCGAGATTGTGGCAGCTATCCCGCCTTTGATTGAAGCTCTGCGCTTAGATGAGGTAGCAGCAGTGCGGAGTAATTGTGCTTGGGCGATCGGGCAGCTTTGTCGAGAAATGCCGGCTAATGCTATTTATGCTGGGGCGATCGATAGCCTCCTCTACGCCCTAGAGGAAGATATAGATTTAGGAGTTCAAGCTGATGCGAAGGCTGCCCTCCTGCGAGTTGGTGATCCTAGGGGGTTACAAATTATCGAAACTCTAGAACTAGAAGGATTAATCTAAATAATGCCATACTCAAGAGAGCAAAGTTCTTAAGGTTCCTGAAAAAATAATGGACAAGTATAGACTAGGCTGATCGATCGCTAGGTTTAATCAGGAGTGAATAAAATGGAAAATGAAACATGGAATGCAGAAAATATTCCTAGCCAAAAAGGCAGAGTCGCCATTATCACGGGTTCCAGCAGTGGTATTGGTTATGAGACAGCAAGGGTTCTCGCGAATAAACAAGCTTCTGTGATTATAGCGGTTCGTAATTTAGATAAAGGGAACAAGGCGTTGGCAAAAATTCGGCAACAGTATCCAGATGCAGACCTAAAAGTGATGGAACTCAATGTGGCAAATTTAGCCGCGGTTAAAAATTTCACTGAAAACTTTAAGCAAAATTATTCACATCTGGATTTATTGATTAATAATGCGGGAGTGATGATCCCTCCCTATACAAAAACTGTGGATGGTTTTGAATTGCAGTTTGGAACTAATCATTTGGGACATTTTGCGTTGACAGGGCAGCTTTTATCTTTGTTGCTCGATACCAAAGGATCACGAATTGTCAATGTTTCTAGTGGTGCTCATGCTATGGGCAAGATAGATTTCGATGATTTGTCTTGGGAAAAGAGAAGTTATGCCCCTTGGAAAGCCTATGGTGATAGCAAACTGGCCAATCTTTATTTTACCTACGAACTTGATCGCCAACTCAAAGCTCACAATCTTGAAACGCTTGCTACTGCCTCTCATCCGGGTTGGACAGCAACTGAATTGCAGAGAGAAACACCATTTATGGAATACCTCAACGGCTTCTTTGCTCAAAATATCACTATGGGAGCCTTACCAACTCTGCGAGCAGCAATCGAACCCGGCTTACAAGGGGCAGAATACTTTGGTCCCAAGGGATTTATGTAAATGCGGGGCTATCCGGTAAAAGTTAAGTCGAACGAGTTATCTCAAGACCAAGCGATCGCCAAAAAACTATGGGAAGTATCAGAAAAACTAACAGGGGTTAAATTTGAATTTAATAGACCTCTTCCCTGAATTATTCGTCGGCCAACAACTAACTCAAAATTGTTATGTAATGTAGCTTTATTCTTCTGTTTCAAATCCCACACCTTCGTAGAAGAGTTCGATCAGCAATTCAAATTCAATACTTGATAAGGTGACAATATCTCCCGTAGTGTAGGGATAGTAAAGCCACATTCTTCCTTCACCCCGACAATAGCGTTCAACAGAAATTTTTTCAGAATCAATCAAGAGATACTCTTGCAAAGTAGGCATTCCTAGATAATATCTAAATTTTTCTCCTCTATCTTTACTGGTGGTACTAGGAGAAAGAACTTCTGCAATTAATTTGGGATTTTGAATAAATTTATGAGCATTGAGGTCTTGACGATCGCAACTAACAATCAGATCAGGATAAAAATATGGGCTTTTAGAAGTAACTCGGACTTTTACATCTGATATGTTGACTCGACAACCCTTAGGACGGAGATGAGAATATAAAGGTCTGTAAAGATTTAACGCAATATCATTGTGGGGAATTGTCCCCCCAGTCATGGCAAAGACTTCGCCGTTGATATATTCATAGCGAAGCTCCTGGTCAAGTTCCCAGAAGAGATATTCCTCTATGGTCATTTTTTGTGGTTGTGGGGAGGTAGCTATCATAGGACAATTTTTTGAGGATTAAGTGAGATGGATTGTGCATTCAAAGATAAGTTTTTGATTGATGGTAGCGTAGGGCTGGAGTTCTAGGGCTTGGCGAAATGCACCGATTGCTGCCCCGTAAGCACCCAAGGCAGCATGACACAAGCCTAAACCATGAAATGCCCCAAAATGATAGGGATTGAGGCTGACTACCATCTGACAATCTTCCAAGGATTTTTGATACTTACCCTGACTGTAGTAGAAAATTGCCCGGCGATTCCATGCCTCCGCAAAGTCTGGCTGGTCTTCAATTAAACTGGTGAGCAGAGTCTCTGACTCCTTGTTTTCTCCCCTTTCTAACAAGGTTTGAGCTTCTTGGAGTAGCTCCATACCGTAGGCTCCTTTTTGGTGGAACCAGAGTCGCCATAGAGCCACGGTTGCCCGGTGACGGATATTTTCATCGGCATTTTTTAGATCTTCTAGTAACAAATCAATTTGGGACATGGATTTAAGCTGAGTTGAGCATTAAGCTAAAAGACATTCAAGAGAAGGTTAAGTATATAACTTGCATTTTAAATGATGAATAGCTTAACTAGGGGTAGAGAATTGATTGAAACCATTTTTCTAGGCGATCGCCCATCGCTGCTAAAGAATAGGTCTGTTCCACCTGCTGTCTACAAGCATAGCGATCTAATTGGCCTACTTGAGTAATCGCCATTGCTAATTCAGGAATTTGATCTGGAGTTACCAGAAATCCCGTCTGACCAGATTTGACTATTTCTGTCAAACCACCCCTAGCATAGGCAATAACTGGCACACCACAAGCCAGAGCTTCGATCGCTACATTCCCAAAAGCCTCAACCCAGCGGGGAGTAACCAACAAAGCTAGGGATTGGCGGAGTTCTTTTTGGAGTTCTGAGGTGCTGAGAAATCCCAAATATTCCATATCTGCTTGGGGATATGTTTGCTGAATAGAGTGCCAGTAATCCTGATCTTGAAGCACTCCAAAGATTTTCAGGGGCATTTGGGCGATCGCTGCCGCTTCAACTGCA
>JANMHD010000456.1:0-7079 GCA_031374985.1 Coleofasciculaceae cyanobacterium OTE_70_metabat_329
TCTTGTAAAGCTCGTCTCAAACTGGCTTTGATTTCTTCAACGGGAGTATCATCAGGATCAAAATCCGGATCATTAGCTAGCAAAAGAATTACCTTAACTCGACTATCTGAGGCAATTGCTAGAGGTTCATCTAATAAGATTTGCCCATTTTTATCAACTTTTCCCATCACTTCAAATGCTTGCATTTTCCTAACTCAATTGGTTTATAAATATAATTTTAGCCTAGCTCAAGTTCATGTCTGGTTAGCTCTTTTATTGTTGCTAAGGTAATGCCAGGATCATCTTGATTAGCGATCGCCTCCCCCTCATTTTTAACCTTGAGCCATAATAAATATTCAATATTGCCGCTTTTCTCTCCCCGGATTGGCGAAGCAATCAAACCTAAGTATTGCCAGCCCAAATCTTGAGCAGTCAGCATTACTTGCCAAATTGCCTCCGCTTGAGCAACAGGATCCTTTACTAATCCTTTTTTGCCCACCCGATCGCGCCCTACTTCAAATTGGGGTTTAACTAAGAGAATTAATTCCTGCGGGGCTTGGAGTAATCTTTGCAAAGCAGGCAGGATTTTGGTCAAGGAAATAAAAGAAACATCTACTACGCCTAGGGTGGGGAGTTGCTTATTAGTAATAACTTCGGGAGGATAAAGCTCTTCTGGGGTGAGATGACGGATATTCGTTCTTTCTTTCAGGATGACCCGTCGATCGTTACGTAAGCCCCAATCTACCTGCCCATAGCCCACATCAACCCCGTAGACAAGTTTTGCCCCTGCTTGTAACAGACAATCGGTGAAGCCCCCTGTGGAAATGCCCCCATCAAGACAAATACGGTCAGCAACCACCACCGGAAAGACTTCTAAAGCTTTAGCGAGTTTTTCACCCCCACGGGAAACAAAGGGCGATCGGACTCTAATTTCAATCACTGCCTCTAGAGCCACTTCCGTTGCCGGTTGATCCACTAATTGCTGATTAACTCGCACTTCCCCAGCCCGGATTAGCCTCTGGGCAATTTGTCGGGAAGTACATAATTCTTGTTCTACAAGGAGAATATCTAATCTTTTTTTTGTCAAGGCTTTATAGGTTTTGATGAAGAGACATTACGCACCGTGCGGTAAATCTTCAAAAATTTCTGCATTAGAGTTAATTTTTCAGGCTAAGTTTGCTATGATAAAAACTCTAGATAATATACTAGACCATACCAAAATACAAAAGGGTAACTAGCTCAATGGTAGAGCATCGGACTCTTAATCCGTTGGTTCTGGGTTCGAGTCCCAGGTCACCCATTTTCATTTACGAGTCAAAATGCTTAATTAAGGCAATACAAATACTGAGCCAGAGCGCTCCTATTATATATCCAGCTAGAATATCAGTCGGATAATGTACTCCTAAATAAAGGCGACTCAAGCCAATTAGCCCAATAATGGCAATAGCAATACTGTAGATTAAGTACAATCGCTGGGGATAGTGCCGAGCAAATACATAAGCGAGAAAGCCATACAGTACTGATGAACCTAGGGCATGACCACTAGGAAAGCTATAAGATACTTCCCGAATTAAGGGCTGCCATAGCATCGGGCGGGGACGAGTAAATATCGATTTCATCCCATTGTTGAGTAGAAGCGCACCTAGGCAGGCAATTATGAATACCCCAGATTCTAGCTTCTTGTGTCGCCATACAAGCCATCCTAAGCCAACTACTACAGTTCCCACAACAAATTCTGGGTTGCCTAACCGAGTGATACTTAACATTAGTCGATCGAGTAACGGATTTGCCGATCGATGCAATGCTAATAATAAAACTGCATCAAAGCGGAATGTCTCTTTTTCCCATACTTCCTCGCATAGCCAACCCAGAACTATTAGTGCTAGGAAACAGAAGGCTAGTCCTAAAATTCCGAAAGTTGTTACTTTAGTAGCAAGACGAGTATAGATTGCGGCAAATCGATCGCTGAGAAATGATTTCATGAACTAGAAAAAACTTAGAGTGTTGTTATAGTTTACCCGGTAAGGCATTAGACAGCAATTCAGAGGCGACAAGACTAATACCCGGATATTGGCGATCGGCTTTATCATGGAGGAATTTTTCTAATTCTGGGTTAAGAGTAACAACAATTGACATATAGCACTTGCCAAGGGGGTTAGGATAGGTAAGGGGCTTAAGACCCTTGTTTCCAGAGATTTCAATATTATAATCTCCTTGTCGGTTGCTATATGTCTAAAGATTTCAATATTATAATCTCCTCGTCGGTTGCTATATGTCTAATCTATATTGATTTTCTATCTGATTTAGCAGAGGATTTGGCAAGGTTCGTAATATCTTTTAGAGCGATCGTCCCCACCACTAATCCTGTCTCTACCACCTTTAAGGCATCGGTTCCAGTTTTCAGTAATAGGGAAAGGGCATACCGGAGATGGCTATCTTGGTCAATCATGGGCAGAAGTGATAAATCTAGGCCTCTCTCTCCCAGACTAATGGGGGTCATAAAGTTGGCAACTCGCAACAAACTTAACTGGCGGACAATATCTTCTGCCCCGACTAAATCCCGGACAAAATCATTAGCAGGTTGGGTTAATATTTTCCAAGGGGTATCGTACTGGAGAATTTCTCCTTGTTGGAGAATCAGGATCTTATCTGCCAGCTTTAGTGCCTCTTCCACATCATGGGAAACAAAAAGAATAGTTTTTTCGAGTTTTCTTTGGAGTTGAAGGATTTCATCCTGAAGAGATGTCCGGGTAATGGCATCGATCGCTCCAAAAGGTTCATCCATTAGCATCACCTGGGGGTTTCCTGCCAAACCCCTTGCTAGGCCTACCCGCTGTTGCTGCCCCCCCGAAAGCTGTGCGGGATAGCGCTGACGGTATTCCTTTGGGGGAAGATCTACCAACAATAAAAGTTCATCAATCCGGCTTTGGATCTGAGATTTAGACCAGCCCAAGAGCTTAGGAACTACGGCAATATTTTGAGCAACGGTCATGTGGGGAAATAAACCAGACTGTTGAATCACATAGCCAATTTGCTGCCGCAGTTTAGTTACCGGAAGTTGACTAATATCTTGGCCATCAAGATGTATTTTGCCCATAGTCGGCTCATAAAGACGATTTACCATCTTTAAGAGAGTAGTTTTACCACATCCTGAAGAACCAAGAATCACCACAAACTCCCCTGCTGCCACCTGAAAACTACAATTTTTCACGGCGGGGCGAGGCGATCGAGGAAATTGGAGAGAAACTTGATCGAAAATGATGGTCATAGGATTAGCTCTTAATCAGCCCCTCCTTCATCAAAAAATCCTTCGCTACTGCGGCGGGTTCTTTTTTGTTGCCACTAACTTCATAGTTTAGTTTTTGCATAGCAGCATTGGTGAGCTTGGGAGCGATCGCATTGAGAACTTCTTTTATTTTAGGATTTGTCTCTAAAGTATCCTGCCGCACTACAGGGGCAACTTGGTAAGGTGGAAAAAGTTTCTTATCATCTTCTAGCAAAACTAAATTAAAGGCATTAATCTCGCCATCAGTACCAAAGGCAACTACCACATCTGCCTGACCATCTACCAAGCCTTTATAGCGTAATCCCGAATCTACACCCTTGTAAGCCTTAATTTCAAAATTACCGTAGGCTTTTTTGATTCCCGGCAGCCCATCTTCTCTGGCTTCAAACTCCGGTGGTCCAATCATGGTTAAGTCTTGAGCCTTCGCCGCCAAATCAGAGATAGTTTTAATCCCAAATTTCTTTGCTCCTGCCTGGGTCATAGCCAACGCTTGAGTATTATTCATGGGCGCTGGGTCTAGCCAGACTAGCTTAAATTTTTCTTGATAGGATTTGGCTACGGTATCAAATACTTCTTTTTGATCTGTTTTTGCTGGTAATTTCAGTACAGTCACCAATCCGGTTCCTGTATATTCTGGATAGAGATCAATCTGTCCACCGATTAAGCCTGCTTGAGCTACAGGGGTTCCTCCAAGGTTTAGTTTCCGTTCTACTTTGAAACCAGCATTTTCTAGGGACAAAGAATACATTTCTCCTAAAATGAATGCTTCAGTAAAGTCTTTAGAGCCGACCTTAATCGCCTGACTACTAGCAGCAGGATTATTGGTGGTATTTGTAGAACTAGAACTATTAGTGGTAGTGGGATTACAGGCAGCGATCGCCCAGAGAGTCATCCCAAAAAGTAAAATTAGAGTAGATAAACGACGTAATAACTTCATCATAATAGGTCTAAGATTAATAACTTAATTAATATAAAATTCTTCCAATACTAACACAATAAAAGTAGGTTCTTAGCCATAGAGATAGCGTAATAAAATCAGAGATTATAAATATGAATTTTTGTAGTGATAATGTAACAGGAGTTGCCCCAGAGATTATGCAGGCCTTGGTGGCAGCAAATCAAGGAGTAGCCATGCCCTACGGTGATGATGATTTTACTCAGGCTTTGAGCCATAAATTCCAAGATATTTTTGCCACTAATTTAACAATGTTCCCTGTAGCAACAGGCTCAGCGGCTAATGCCCTAGCTTTATCGGTACTAACTCCCAGCTATGGAGTCGTGTATTGCCATCCTTCAGCCCATATTAATGTCGATGAGTGCGGCGCGCCAGAATTTTTTACGGGCGGGGCTAAATTAGTTTTAATTCCGGGAGAGGAGGGTAAGATCACGCCAGAAAATTTAACCCAAACCTTAGAAAGTGCCGGAGCCGGGGTAGTCCACCATGTGCAACCAGCAGTTTTAAGTCTGACCCAAGCTACGGAAGCTGGGACTGTTTATCACCTAGAGGAAATTAATGCCCTAAGTAAAATTGCTAAGGCTCATAACCTTTATGTCCACATGGATGGGGCAAGGTTTGCTAATGCTTTGGTCTGCTTGGGCTGTTCTCCTGCCGCTATGACTTGGCAGGTAGGAGTAGATGTATTATCTTTTGGGGCAACCAAAAATGGAGCGATGGCAGCAGAGGCAGTAATATTTTTTAATCAAGAATTAGGTGAAACTTTCCCTTTCCGCCGTAAACGGGGCGGGCATTTATTCTCAAAAATGCGCTTCCTTTCAGCCCAGTTAGTTGCCTACCTTGAAGATGATCTATGGCTAAAAAATGCCCTTCATGCTAATCAAATGGCAACTAAGTTAACCAAAGGATTGCAGAAATTGCCGGGGGTAAAAATTATTTTTCCAGTAGAGGCAAATGAAATATTTGTGGAGTTCGCTCCAGCTATTCTTCAGGCTTTGCAAGAGGCAGGATTTAAGTTTTATATTTTTGATAATAAGCAATTAGTTCGTTTGGTGACAGCATTTAATACTTTACCCGGAGATGTGGAGAAATTTATTGAAGTAGCGATCGCCGCATTTTAGTATTTAAACCACAAAATTATCAAAGGAGTAAAACAATAATAAAAAATGTATCAAGTATTGCAAACTGCCGGGGCTAATCTCCATAATATTTGGAAATATTTCCGGTAGTACCTCTCAGATTACCCGAATGTCTTTATACTCAGACATAACTCAGATATAAACAAACCATCAACTTCAAGATAATCATGCGTAAGAATCATTTGTTATTAGCGATCGTACCTATATTTGCCTCTCTAGCCGCTTGTAGTGCCACGGTTAATACCACCACCCCAGCAGGAACAGCAGGAGCTTCTCCCGGCGGAAAAGACGCAGCAGCTGCCCCCAGCAAGAGTCGATTAGATACGGTGATCAGCCGCGGCAAGCTCATGTGCGGAGTTAGTGGAGACTTACCAGGCTTTAGCTTTGTAGACCAAACTGGAAAATATTCTGGCTTGGATGTAGATTTTTGCAAAGCCTTAGCTGCTGCCTTATTTAATGACCCTGAAAAAGTAGAATATCGCAACCTAACCTCCAAGGAAAGATTTGAAGTCCTCAAGGCAGGAGATGTAGATCTGCTTAGTCGGAATAGTACTTGGACAACCGGCCGGGATACTGGTTTGGGTCTAGAGTTTGTCGCCACTATGTTCTATGACGGTCAAGGCATGATGGTAAGCAAGGCTGCGGGAATCACTAAACTAGAAGATTTAGCTGGCAAATCTGTATGTGTAGAAACTGGGACAACCACAGAACTAAACTTAGCAGACCAGATGCGGAAACTTAATATTGACTACAAGCCCCTAGTATTTGAAAACGGTGATGCCACCTATGCAGCCTACGCTCAGGGTCGTTGTGAAGGGGTAACCTCCGATCGCTCCCAGTTAGCCGGGCGCCGGACTACCTTACCCAAGCCGGAGGATCACCAAGTTTTAGAGGTGGTTATGTCCAAAGAACCCCTAGCTCCAGTAGTAGTAAACAATGACTCCCGCTGGGCAGATGTAGTGAAATGGACAGTCTTTACTCTGACTAATGCCGATGAGCTAGGGATTACAGCTAAAAATGTAGATGAAAAACTCAAATCTACAGACCCAGTTGTCAAACGTTTTCTGGGTGTAGAAGGAACTCTAGGTAAAGATATGGGCTTACCCAATGACTTTACTGTACGGATCATCAAAGCCGTGGGTAACTATGGGGAAGTTTATGAACGGAACGTGGGTACTGGCAGCAAAATAAATCTTCCTAGAGGTATCAACAATCTCTGGAATAATGGTGGTTTAATGTATGCTCCTCCCTTCCGCTAAGAAGTTTTATTGAACAGTAAACAGAGCTTAAGTAGCTCATCTATTAAGGGCGTAAAGTATTACGTTTATCGAGGGACAAAAACCTTGCGCCCTTACCTAAAAAAATATGAGTACAACTAAAGTCCCTTTATGGCGAGACGATCGCTTTTGGAAAATCACCTTTCAAGTCCTTGCCATCATTGCTGTATTGGTAATAGCTGACTTTTTTCTGTTTAATCTCCGCTTGAATATGGCGAAACGGGGTAGTCTCTTTGGGTTCGACTTTTTAGGTTCTCAGGCATCTTTTGATATTGGAGAATATCTAATTCCTTTTCAATCCCAAGATGCCTACGGTAGAGCTTTTCTGGTAGGGGTTCTTAATTCTCTTAAGGTTATGATTATTGGCGTAATCCTGACCACAATTTTGGGAATTGCAGCGGGGATTGCTAGATTTTCTAATAATTGGTTAGTCCAGAAGACTG
>JANMHD010000477.1:0-6149 GCA_031374985.1 Coleofasciculaceae cyanobacterium OTE_70_metabat_329
CCTTGGTTGAAGGTAATAATCAGAAACCAAATAAAGCAAGATAGACCAATCAAGCCCGTTTCTACTGCAATTTCTAGCAAGACGGAATAGGCACTCAGGGCTGTGAATTTAGTTTGTTGGTAGAGGGGATAAATTAGGTTAAAGGCACTATTACCGGGACCAATACCCAAGATTGGGCGATCGCGGATCATCTTAACCACCGACCCCCAAACATTCATCCGAAAATTATTACTACTATCTTGTCTACCAAGGAACATACTCAAAAGGCGATCGCGCAGAGTTGGGACTAAAACCACTCCTGCTAGTAAGATAAATCCGGCTCCCCCTAAAAGTACTGGAATTGCCAAAGACCGCCAAGCAGTTGGTAGCTTGTAACTATACCAAAAGCCAACTAGAGCCATGAAGGTAAAAATGCAAACTATAAAACCAATCCAGCCGCCCCGACTGTAGGTAAAAATCAGACAGATGGAATTAACCCCAAACATTGTGATGGCCAGCAATTTGGGCAACCAGCGCTGCCAGACAAACATTGCTGCCAAACTCAGGGCGATCGCCGGTATCAGATAAGCGGCCAAAAGATTTGGGTTTTCTAAATAGCTATAAACCCTAGTAACATTCTTGAGAGGGGAATCCGCATCCACCCAAGTTGCTAGAGGTTTGACCCCAGCGAACCATTGACGAATGCCATAGACACTAACTACTAGGGAAATATGTAAATATATGGCGACCAAAATAGAGCGAATTTTGAAGGAGCGCAACACCCGAGCCATCATTACAAAAGCAACTAAATACAAACTCAGCCGGGATAAGCCTACTAGGGCCGCCATTTTTACCGGAGATAGAGCCGTGGCAATCAGGGAAATAAACCAATAGAGGAGAATTACCACATGAATCGGGGTTGCGGTATTTACGGCTTCTTTCCCCGTAGAAGTTTCATCCGCAAGGGTAATCAAGCACCACCAGAGAGCGATCGCTACTGCCAACACTCCAATCAAGGTAGTAGACACAAAAGGAGAAAGCACCAAGGTAATAGCAACTAATCCCGCCCCGATCGCATCTCCCCAAGGCATTAACCAGCTACCTTTTTGCCATGCCCGTAGTAATCCTACTAAATGATAGATATAACTACTAGCTCGCCATTGCCGTACTTGCATCCCAGAAAGAGTAAATTGTTGCCACATAGAAATCGTTATTAGTTATTAAAAGAAACCCTCTTGAAAGCAGGGCTTTAAGAGTTTTAGAGTGGTCAATACCTACCCTTCTGTTCCTTAGTTATTGTCCTTGGGCAGGATCACAAGATAGCCATAGCCCGACTCTTCATTATCTTGCATTAATATCTTACCACCATGAATCTCTGCTATTTGATAACTCAACAATAGACCAAGGTGATGCCAGGATTCGGTTCCCAAATTTTGGGCGGATTCTGCCCGATCGGGAGTAGTCCCATCCTCTGGATCAAGAAAATTTGCTGTCTTAGATCTAGTAACTTTTGGTATCTGAGGAGCAGAAACTGGTTGCTTACTTGATTGCTTACCTAAAACTTGGGCGAACTGAAATTGAAAATACTCGGTTGTTCTAGGCTTAAAGCTAGGTAAGTTGGTGATTTTTTTAGTAGAGGTTACTTTGATAGATTGGTAGCTATTTTGGTGAGCAGAAACGGGGTTGTTACAATCAGAACTGGGATTACCACAATCAATTTGGATTTTAATTTTGCTTTCTAAGGGGAGAGTATCTAGCATTACCGCTACTAGGTAGTAAATCATTGATTGTACTGCCCGGCGATCGACTAACCAGAGGCGGCTCCCTTCCTGAATCGATAAATGAACCTGTTGCCTTTTATCTTGAATTACCCCTTGGAGATTATTAATTACCTGCTGGCACAACATTTCCATATCTACAATAGCTAAGTTAAGAGGTGGGGAACTAGACTTATCCACATCTAGAGCAATAATTTCTTCAATTCTCATCAGCATCCGCTGCCCACTCTGGTGGATCACTTCCAAATATTCCTGTTGCTTAGGAGTTAATAAGCCATAAATTTTTTGTTGTAATATTCCGGTCATACCCATCACTGAAGTTAGGGGCGTGCGGAGTTCTTCAATTAATTTTGCTACAAGTTGGAGCTTGACTGGAGCTTGGGATACTTCCTTCGTATTTGATCTATTATCAAGGTTGTTATTAAGGCTGTTGTCAAAGCTACTTAAGGGCAATTGTAGTGGCGATTTAGGCTTTACTTTCTCTCTATTATTTTCTAGTTGAGTAATAGTTAAACGAGCTAGAATTGCTAAAAACTGGATATCTTTTGTTGTGAAGTGACGGGGGTGTAAATCCATAACTGCCAGAGTACCAATACATTCCCCAGTGCTAGTAATTAACGGGACACCCAGATAGGAACGAATACCGCAATGTTGGGTGAGAAGACTTTGACAAAAGAAGGGGTCTTGGAGCGTGTTCTCGATCGCTAGGGCTGTTAGACTATCCACCACATGAATACAAAAAGATTCCTCTGGGGAAATTTTTCTATTAACCACTAATTCTTGATTAAAACCCAAATGAGATAGACCAACTACTGATTTGATTAATTGTTGACCATCTATAAAAATACTCAAAAGAGCGATCGGAATATCAAGGAAGCTACTACTATTTTGGGTTGCCTCTTCCAAAATTTCTAAGGAACCTTGGGGAGTTAATAAACCTAATTCCCCTAAAATTGTAGACCTTTTTTGTTCTTGAACTGTTCTAGTTAAATGATCTAAGCGGCAATAAAGAATATTAGTTATATCTAAGTTAGTCATGGGTGCTATTTAATATTTGCATTGGATTATGGTCACGCAGCTAGCAGTCTATTTAATGAACCATAGAGTTTACGCAAGTGCTGCTGTTAACTTCCATAAGTAGGGGCGCAAGATTTGCGACCTTACTAAATATATGGTTAAAGACAAAAAATTAAGTATGACCCTGACAATAAAAGTAGATATTCCCTATCTGGGACAGACAATTTAACCTTCTTAATTCCAAGCTGGGTGAGAAAGAATTGCCTTGATTACTTGGACTCCCCGTAGTTGGTTTGATAAAGGTAGATGCCCTTTGGGTGCGTTTAAGTTCCAGGTAAATTGTTGAGGGTATCTTGTCCAATCGTTCCCTGATTTCCAACCGATCGCTGACCAGAGTTTAATGAAATCTTGGTTAAAGGCTAACCATAATTCTCGCTGGACTGAAAAACCAAACTTCCCTTCAGAGTGTAGCAACCAAAGATTATTAATAGTCTGAAGATCAATCACAGGCAGACTATCTACTTCGGTGAAATAGAGCCACTTCCTCTTTACTGTAGCATCTCCAGCCAGTTCGCATAACTTTTGCATAGTTAGGCGATCGCTTTCCAAGAAATCTTGTTTGGCTAACAATTGTTGAAGTTTTGTATAGTCAATTCCTTGGGCAGATTGTAAGGGTAAAATCCCTGTAGGAAAGTTAGTTTGCAAAAAATTCTGCACCTTTGATATTTCTAGAGTCAAGAGGGCTTGATAGATGTTGCCGTGGGTGATTTTTGGTGTATTCCCGGCTTGATGTAAAAACTTCATTAATACATCTAAGCCTATCTCGCCCTGAGCTATCAGATCAGGAATTAGTTGCATTTGTTTCTTGTCATTAGCGGCAACAAATCGATCGTATAGCGAAATAAAATCCACCGGCTCTAGGAAGTTATTGTTAATATCGCTGTTTGAGTTGCTCATAAAATCGATGTAGCCTTTTTCTATTGGATGGAATTCAGACAAGGGCTTAAACCTCTTCCTAGGAAGAATATGTTTCCTAAACTGCCCAGGGCTGTAAGTTAAATCTTAAAAAATCAACCAGAATTACGGATCGATTCAATAATTCCTGTAGTGGAAGTGGGAATTTCTACCCTAACTAAGTGGATCTTACCACCGTAAGCCCTAACTGTGGGGGTCTCTGGTAAAGTCTCCTCCGTGTAATCTCCACCTTTAGCATAGATTTCTGGCTTGAGGGTGGCAAGGAGCCGATCGGCCGTGGATTCTTCAAAAATGATTACTCCATCTACAGACTTCAGGGCTGCTAAGACTTCTGCCCTTTGGAGTTCGGGAATAATTGGGCGGCGGGGTTTTCCGGGCTGGGAGGGTTTGATGGTCTGGACAGAGCGATCGCTATTTAAGCCCACGATTAATGCCTGCCCCAACTGCCGAGCCGCTTGTAAATACCGAATATGCCCGACATGGAGCAAATCAAAGCAACCATTAGTAAACACCAAAGGTCGCCACTGCTCTGGGTGACGATCGATACTTTCTTGTAACTGATTCAAATTATAATAATCCATGTTCTATTTCTAGCTATTCAAAGTACCTAAAGTAAAAATGTACGAAAAAATTACTCCCCCCACCACTGGCGATCGTGTCACCTTTATTAATGGCAATCCGATCGTCCCTGATCATCCCATTATTCCTTTCATTCGTGGCGATGGGACGGGGATTGATCTCTGGCCTGCCACTCAAAAAGTTTTGGACAGTGCCATTGCGATCGCCTACGGGGGCAAACGGCAAGTTTCTTGGTTCAAGGTTTATGCCGGAGATGAAGCCTGTGAGCAGTACGGCACCTATCAATACTTGCCAGAAGATACTCTAACTGCAATTCGGGAGTTTGGTGTTGCCATCAAAGGCCCTTTAACTACACCCATTGGCGGGGGGATTCGATCGCTAAATGTGGCACTGCGGCAAATTCATGACCTCTATACCTGTGTCCGTCCCTGCCGCTATTATATTGGCACACCTTCGCCCCACAAAACCCCAGAAAAACTAGATGTAATTATTTATCGGGAAAACACCGAGGATATTTACCTAGGGATTGAATGGCGGCAGGGCAGCGAAATTGGGGATAAGTTGATCAAGTTCCTCAATGAAGAATTAATTCCTGCCACTCCCGAACATAAAAATAAGCAAATTCCCTTAGATGCGGGGATTGGCATTAAACCTATCAGCAAAACTGGTTCCCAGCGCCTAGTCCGCCGAGCTATTCTCCACGCCCTCCGGTTGCCTCCAGAGAAACAGCAAGTCACCCTAGTTCATAAGGGCAATATTATGAAATATACCGAGGGAGCTTTTCGGGATTGGGGTTATGAATTGGCTACCACGGAGTTTCGGGCAGAATGTGTCACGGAGCGGGAATCGTGGATTTTGGGGAATAAGGAACAAAACCCAGATTTAACTATTGATGAAAATGCCCGCCTCATTGACCCCGGTTATGACTCTTTAACTCCTGAAAAACAAGCCTTAATTTCCCATGAAGTCCAAGCAGTGCTAGATACTATCTGGTCATCTCACGGTAATGGAGCTTGGAAAACGAAGATTATGGTGAACGATCGCATTGCTGATAGTATTTTCCAACAAATTCAAACCCGCCCCGATGAATATTCTATCTTGGCCACTATGAACCTGAATGGCGATTATCTTTCCGATGCCGCTGCCGCTATTGTGGGAGGGTTAGGTATGGGGCCGGGAGCAAATATTGGGGATACCTGTGCCATCTTTGAAGCAACCCACGGGACGGCTCCGAAGCACGCTGGCCTCGATCGGGTTAATCCCGGCTCCCTTATCCTCTCTGGGGTAATGATGCTGGAATACATGGGCTGGCAAGAAGCAGCAGATTTAGTAAAAAAAGGGGTGAGTGGGGCGATCGCTAATAAGGAAGTCACCTACGATCTGGCCAGACTCATGGAACCCCCAGTTCCAGCACTGAAGTGTTCCGAATTTGCCGATGCCATTATTCGCCATTTTGGCAGCTAATAATCCTCAATGATGTCATCTGTCTACCAAGGGTGACATCATTTCATAGCTCACTTGGTCTCAAATCGCTGTAGGTTGTTTGCTTGATTTTATCCCAAGTCTTGATTTCTAGCGATCGCATACTCTTTGTGTACTGGAGATAATAAATAAAGGTTTTCCTGTTTTTCGATCAAGGAACGCTGGGAGAGCGATCGCAAACCATTGAGTAAATCTGAGGCAGGAATGGGGCTATGCTCTAATAGTTTTGCGAGGTTGATGGGAGTGTTTTCTGAGGCGAGGCGATCGATCACTTCTTTTTCTATTTTTGATAGTCGACTGAACTGTTGAGATAAGCTATCTTTCAATTCTTCAGGCAAT